>SLNU01000233.1 GCA_007132865.1 Bacteroidales bacterium
ACGGGGTGTTTGCCGGTGAACCAGTTGACCACGTCGATGTTGTGCATATGCTGTTCCACGATATGGTCCCCTGCCAGCCAGGTCCAGTTCACCCAGTCGCGCAGCATGGCTTCCATCTCCGACCATTCCGGCCGGGGGGTGACATACCAAAGCTGGCTTTGGTTCCAATAGCAGTTTGCCGCCACGATGTCACCGATCATGCCGGCCTTGATATGCTGGTAGGTTGTTACATAATCCCTTTGGTGGTGGCGCTGGGTGCCTGCCACAATTTTTAATCCAGCAGCGTCTGCCATCCTTGCGGAAGCCATGACCGACCTGGCCCCGACCGGGTCCACCGCCACGGGCTTCTCCATGAAGATGTGCTTGCGGGCCCGCACGGCAGCTTCAAAATGGGCCGGCCTGAAATAAGGCGGGGCGCAAAGTAGCACGACATCCACACCGGTTTCCAGGAGGTGCTGGTAGGCATCAAAGCCGACAAAGCAATTCTCGTCGGCCACTTCCACGTCCTTTCGCTCCTTTAGTTCCCTCCGGCAGCGGTCCAGCCGGTCCTGGAACACATCTGCCAGGGCCGTGATTTCCAGGTTGGGGCCTGCATCCAGGTAATTCATGGCTGCACCGGTGCCCCTTCCGCCACATCCGATCAATCCGGCTTTCAACACCCGGCCATCCGGAGCCTGGTCAAGGAAGTCCACATCGGAGCCCCTGGGCCTGGATTCACTGCATGATTTTAACAATGCCCCTGCACCCAATGCGCCGAGGGCTGCCACGGAGGCAGCACCCTTAAGAAACTGCCTGCGTCCGTTTGATTTGATTTCATTCTCCATGGAAATACGTATTGTTATGTTAATGATGGTTTGTTCACATTTACGACCGTCGGTTTGCCTTAGTCACCCGGGGGCCAGTCCAACACCACCCGGAACCCCACTTCGTTCATGTCGGAATACCACCAGATGCTTTTGGGGATCTGTGGGTCGGTAATCAGCCACTGCTGATGCCTGGTGTGGCTCCTGGTGGCGGAACGGACCTCTGTGGCATCGCTGTTGAACGAACCGCCCCTGATGACCCGCTCGTTGCCTTCCGTCGGACCAGTGGGGTTGCGGATGACCGCTCCGTCAGGATAGCCCGCAAAGGGGTCATCGGCATAATAATCCGAGCAGAACTCCCAAACATTGCCCAACATATTCCTTAGTCCGAATGGGTTGGGCTGTACGGCATCGGGTGATTGTGTGCGTGCCATGCTGTTTCCGGAGTAGATTACATGGGAGTTGATGTTTGTGGTATCCGCGCCAAACAGACGGGTCCACAGGCGTTGGCTGGAAAAACGGCGGGGATCCCCTTCAAAGAAGTAAGGGGTGGTGGTATTCCCCCGGGCTGCAAATTCCCATTCGGCCTCTGTCGGCAGGCGGTAAGGCTTGCCGGTTTTCAGACTCAGCCAGTCGCAAAAAGTCCCGGCCGCATGGTAGGTCATTGTGATGGCCGGCCTGTCTCCCCATCCCCATCCCTGGTCGGGACTGCCCCATGGGGGAGTCGGACCCGATATGGCATCCGGTGAGCCAGGACCCGTCGCACTTTGCACATAAGCACCTGCATCCGTCCGGCCCTCTGAGGCGGTCTCCCTGAAAAATGCCATATACATTTCCCAGGTCACCTCCACTTCCGCCATGAAATAGGGGTCCAGCTCAACAGTGCGGAAAGGACCTTCATTCGGACTCCTTCCGGCTTCCCTTTCCGGGCTGCCCATGGCGAAACTGCCACCCGGTATGGGCAGCATGTCAAAGGCTACCCCGGTACCCGGGATATATTCGGTAAAACGTTCGAAGGCACTTATAATCGCCGCTTCCTCGTACAGGACGTCCGTTTCCCTTTCCAGCTGGGACAGGCCGTAATCTATGGTTTGCTGTGCCACCGCCGAATAATGTCCCACATGCAGGTGGCAGTTCAGGCAGTTCAACTCATCCTCGTTGTCGGCAAAGTACAGATGTGCATGCATGCCTTCTTCCGACAATTGCAATGGAAAAAGATTTTGATGGCATGCGCGGCAGCTCTCTTGGTAGGTGTGCCTGACAGCCTGGGAAAGCTGCCTTTTGGCCTCCCAATTAATGGTCTCAGTATCCTTGAAGATGGTGCCATACACGTCCCTCGCACCCGTTACGGCTTTTGCGGTCAGGTACTTCAGGGTCCCGGGTGGCGGCAAATGGCATTGCACGCAGTGTACCACAATGCCCGATGGGTTGTCGTAATGGGTCGACAGGCGCCAGTTCTCTTCTGCGTGGGGATGCACATGGCAGCTCATGCAGAATTCATCTGTCGAGGTATAGGCCACAATGCGGGAAGATAGAATAATGAACAGGGCCCCGAGCAAGAAGCCTGAGAATAGCAGCAGGCTGTAAGGCCTTTTGATGTTGCGTCGGAACCTGGTCATGCGGTGTTTTGGATATTATTTCACGAAGTCGGCGTTGTTCAGGTAATCCAGGCTGATCCGGACACTTTCCATCGGGTCGTGGTTGTACCTTTCCACCTCCACAATCAGGTATTTTACCCCGGAGCTTTCCTGGTGGGCAAAAATGGTTTCAAAGTCAACAATGCCTTCTGCCCCCAGCTCGGTGTCGTCTTTTACATGCCAGTGCTCAAAGCGGCCCGGGTATTGTTGGATGTAATGGATGGGGTCGGCACCCCCGAAAACCACCCAATAAAGATCCATCTGGAACATCACCTTGTCCGGATCGGTGTTGTTCAGCATATAGTCGTAAATGATTTCGCCTTCCAGTTCAGCGAATTCACCATCGTGGTTGTGGTATCCAAAGCGGATGCCGCGGGCATTACATTTCTCCCCGATGGCATTGAAATATTCACAAAACTTCTGCAGGCCTTCCAGGCTATCGTAGCCAGCCTGACCCATCCAGGGCTGCACAATGTATTTTACCCCGGCTGCGGCGTGGGCATCAATGCATTCGTCCCACCAGGCCATCATTTCATCCCAGTTGTCTTCATCCGGCAGGTCCTGCCCGGTATGGGAGCTGATGAAGTCCATTCCGTTGGCCTCGACAAGTTCCCGGAATGCTTCCGGCTCCATTCCGTAAAACCCCCCGTTGCGATAACCTGCAGCCTCAATGAATTTATATCCCATTCTTCCCAGCTCCTCAATGGTGGCGACCGGGTCTTCGTTCATTGCTTCCCGGACCGACCATAGTTGGAGTCCGATGTATTTTTCTGTCTTTTGCTCCGTCTGGCAGGCATTAAAAAGCAGCATCGCAACCAGTGCCAGGATGACCGGGACTGTGATCGTGTGTTTTTTTTTGCATGGTTTCATGTCGGTAGGTGTTTAGGTGGTTAGTGTGATTTATGTGTGAAAGATAAATTGAATAACAAAGCTCAAAAATAGTGATTTTACCGCCCCACGGACCAGTTTTTAACCGCCTTTTGATCAGAGTGGGACAGATTTTTTTGTCTCCTCACTTTCGTAGGCGGCTTCAATGATCCTGACGACCAGTGCGGCCTCTTCCGGCGGGACGGCCAG
>SLNU01000367.1 GCA_007132865.1 Bacteroidales bacterium
GCTCCATCATACCAAACGATCCCTGCCTGGGCTTGACGTTCCGCCGCCCCCGTGGGGATCCGCAGATCGAAGGCACCTCGCACGGTGACTCCCTCCGTCACCGCGAACTCATCATCCACGATAACCTGTACTTCCGTCCCGCTATTCCCGGCGGTGATTTGGAGGTAGGTGGCTGCCGGAGAAGTGGAGGCTTCATACAGTTCCGCAATCCTTTCGGAGGAGAGAGCGTAATCAAAGAGCGCAACCTCATCGAGCATGCCCCCGAAGTGACGGCGCAGATCCCCATCATTGGAACGGTTCACGCCAAAGCCCAATCCGAAGTTGTTGGTACCGAGCGGACCGGAGCGGGCGTTGGTGGCATTCAGCTCACCGTTGAAATAGAGCCGGAGTTCACTGGCATCCATATCATAAACGCCGACAATGTGTACCCATGTGTTCTGGGGCAGGTTATACGTTCCGATGACATCAACATTGTTGGTGTTCGGTTGATCGCGCACACTCATGCGAATCCCTGGTCCGGTGTCATTGCGGCGGATCTGGTAGGTGCTGTCCCCTTTCGCGACCAAGGTTTCATACTGCTGGGTGAACCCGTCGAGCACATTGGCCCAGAACATGAGTGTGAAGGAGCCGGTGATATCGAGTTCGGGATCGTGGGCGGTTTCGCCATAGGATTGCCCCCCGAATGCGATGCCGGAACCAACAGGCGCGTCCACCGCAAGATTGTAGCTCCCGGTGAGATTGGCGGGATGGTTGCCCGTTTCGTCGGCGGCTACGCTACCTTCGGTTTCCTCGAACTGCCAGTAGCCGATGGGATCATCAGCGAGCACCAGACCGCGGACGGTCTCCGGATTGGGCGGCACGAGGTCTCCATCAAGGAAGGTGACCGAGGCATTCTGAATCGCGATCCAACCATCCCCGAGTTGTTGATCTTCGGAGAGGTGCTCGGCAAACTCTGGATCACCCCGTGCGCTGAACTCGCTCATGTCGTGGTTGGTCACCATGTTCTCGCCAATCGGTTCAAGCTGTTCGATTGGTTCGCCATTGCGCAGCCATGTGTAGGAGAGGTTGTCCCCTTCGGCTTCGACTTCGAAGACGGCGGTATCGCCGACCGCGATATCCACGGATTGGGGATGCGCAACAATCAAGGGTGCGCCTGGTTTATGGAGCTGGATGTTGCCCGCCCCATCGAGATTGCCCCATGGGTGGGGGTCTCCCTGCTCAATATTCCAGAAGTGTGTGGCGGTGCCCCCCTCTTCGTCGCGGTCGTTGACGGCGATATCAAACCCGAAGATAAATCCGGCGTTTGGCGGGTCAATACCCAGCGCTTCCCAGGAGAAGGCGACTTCCACGCGATATCCGGCGCCATCCCCGGTCTCAACAACAGTCCATTCGGTGGCATCCCACATCGCGCCGGAAGCGCTGCCCAAGGTGAGGTTGGGGCGGTCGTAGTTGAAGGCGAACTGGAAGCGGTTCGGAGGACCGTCTCCGCCACCTGTTCCATTGCGGATGTTGTCCATGATGAAGTAGATCTCGACGCGGTCGGTATTGTGATCATCTCCGGCAAAGAGATAGTCATCGGTTATATCGACCATGATGTAGAGATTGTCATCATCATACATGCCGGCCCACCATGCGGTGAGATCGTCGGGACCATCAAAGGGACCACTGAAATGATTGGCAATCTGATGCTGTTCCGCGCTTTGCCAGACCGTATCGATATTTCCATCGATGGTTGGTGCGGTATCGGTAAAGAGAACCAATGCGGTTTCCGCGGGATCCGGTGGCGTCGGGGTTGGCGTCGGGGTCGGCGTCGGTGTCTCGACCGGGGTACCCGCGATACCCGAGACCGTGAAGTGATCGAAGCGGAAGCTACCCCCGGCTTCCTTGGCGTCGAAGTAGAGGCCAAAAGCGGTGATCTCGCCTGCGGGGAGATCCCCGGTCAACGTATCCTCATCCAACGACAACGCACCGGAGGCATCGCTTGCAAATCCACCATCAAAGGTGAGCATACGCCATGCGGACCCCTCGGTGCTGAAGCCGAATTCGTGTAATTCCCCGCCTTCATTGGGGCCAAAGGAACCACTACTGCTCTCCATCTTATTGATCTGCTCGCTGGCATACCACTGTCCATCGATCCGCACCGCGAGGCGGGATTCATGGGTCGTGGTGTGGTGCGAGGCATAGAGTGAGAATTCGAGTTCGGAGTAACCCGCCGGATCAAACGCAAAGGCCTCAGTCCAGGCGATCTTCTGCTCGCTCTGTTTCACGAAGACAAGGAATCCTGGATCAGAGCCTGTGAGTTCACCTGTGGGCGCGCCACCGGCGGAAGCTCCGACATAGGCATTGTTGGGAGGCAGGTCGCCGCCGCCGCGATGGCCGGTCCATGCATATAGCTCGCGAATACCGGATGCACTGATGTCATTGGCTTGGGAACCACTGACTGCCAAGCTCGGCGCGAGATTGCCCGCGCCGGGGTGACGGAACTGCTGTTGATAAATCACGGTTTCCGGCAGGGCGTTCACGGTAATGGTGGCCGCATCGGAGGTTGTAACACCTCCCGCACCCGCGACCGAGACGGAGACTTCGGCGCCATCAAGATCGTCTTGCACATCGGTGATCCAGAAGTGTGTGGATGTCGCGCCAGTCACAGGCGTTCCGTTGATGCGCCACTGATAGCCCAAATCATCCCCTTCGGCTTCCACCCGGAAGAAGGCGGTCTGCCCTTCGTCGAGTACTTCATCGGCGGGTTGCAGGGTGATGTCGGGGCCGGTGACGTCCGAGTCCGACCCGGTAATCGTGAAGGTGTCGAAGCGGAAGGTTCCCCCGGCATCGTTCACATAGATCCCGAAGGCGGTGATCTCACCGCCCGGGAGGGCGTCGGTCAATGGGTCGGAGCCCATGGAGAGAACGCTTCCGGAAGCGTCGAACTCCCCGTCGAAGTTCAAGGCATGCCATGCACCCGCATCGGCGGTGAAGGCGAACTCTTTCAGCTCACCGCCACCGGTGGCGGCGAACGTGCCATTGACATCGGTCATGGTGATGACCTCCTCACTGACATACCAATCGTCGCCAATCATCACAGCCACGCGGAGTTCCTGCCCAAGGTCATTGTTGGAGGCGTGGAAGGAGAATGCGAGGTCATCGTAGTCGGCAGGGTCAACCGAGAACCAGTCGGTCCATGCGAAGCGCGGTGAATTCGGCGTGAAGAAGACGAATCCACGGTCGGATGTCGCCGCATTTCCAGTCGGTTCCCCGCCGCCATCGGCGACTCCGACTGCATTGTCCGGAGTGAGGACGGCCGTCGTGGTCCAGTGTGCGGTCCATCCGTGAGCCATGCGCATTCCCGTGGCATTGAAGTTGTTGCCGTTGGCCATACCGGTGGGAACGCGACCCGGACCCGGGTTGAAGAACTGCTGCTGATAGAGCACATTCCCGGGCAACGGGTTGACCGTGAGAGTCGCCGCGCTGGAGGTTTCCTCCCCATCGGGTCCGGTCACCACCACCCGGA
>SLNU01000310.1 GCA_007132865.1 Bacteroidales bacterium
CCACCACCACTGCAGCAGCGGCCACTGCCAGCAGGAAACTGTTGCGAATGAGCTCCCAGAACCGGATGTCCAGCACCTGGGACGCTGTCTGTAAGCTCCAGTGGACCAGCATGGCGGCCGGAAAGATGAACCCCAGAAGCAATGGCAGCAGGCAGATCCCCAGGGCGGCTGCGAGGGGCAGGCCCCGGAGGCGATGGATCCTTGGCGGACGGTAATGGCTGCCCACCACTTCGTACCGCATCTGCCCCCGCTGATAACGTTCCAGCAAGATCAGCGCCAGCACAAAGACCATCAGGTAAGCCGACAGCTTCATGGCTGCGGAGGCATTCCCGAAGGCGAACCAGGCGGTAAAGATCCCGGTGGTAAAGGTGTCGACCCCGAAATAGCGTGCCAGTCCGTAGTCATTCAATACCTCCATCAAGGCCAGGGAGATGCCTGCCACGATGGCCGGCCTGGCCAGTGGAAGCGCGGCGGAAAAGAACACATTCATGGGTCTGCGTCCGAGGGAAGCCGCTACATCCAGCAGTGTGGTGGACTGCTTCAGGAAGTAGGCCCGCGTAATCAGGTACACATATGGGTACAGGGAAAGCGAAAGAATGATGATGGCCCCGGGCAGGGACAGGATGTTGAACAGCAGGTAAGGCCCGGTTTCCAGCCCGAAGTTGTTTCTCAGAAAAACGTAAATCGGACTGGTATAGTCGAGTATTCCCGCCCACGTAAACCCCAGGATGTAGGCAGGGATGGAGATGGGCAAAATCAGCGCCCACTGGAAAAACCGCCTCCCCGGAAAGTCATACATCGTAACCAGCCAGGCCGTGCTCACCCCCATCAGGAAAGTCAATAGGGCAACCCCCGCCATCAGCAGCAGGGTATTCATCACATAGGATGGGATCAGCCGGTGCAGGATATGCCTCCAGGTCTCATCGCCCGCCACGAAAACTTCCGGGAAAATGACCAACAGGGGCAACGCCACCAGCAATGAAGTCACAAATGCACCCGCCACCCAGCCGTTGCTGAGGAATCTGATTATTTTTATATGTCGTCGGATGGGCATGTGTATGGTTCTCGCTGGTTCTGATTCTCGCCGGACCTGGTTCCCGCTGGCCCTGCTTCCAGTCGGACCTGGTTACCGCCGTCCTTAGGTCCCGCTGGCCCTGCTTGCAGCCGGCCCTGGTTCTCGCCGGCCCTGGTTACCGCCGGCCCTTTAGTTCCATCCCGCCCTGTTGAAGATGAACATGGCTTCCTGCAGCCATGGCTCCAGCTTGCTCAGGGGGATGGTGTCCTCCCGGAATGTGCCCCATGATTGCAATAGTTCGGGCCATTCCACCTGCTGCGAAACGGGGTATTCGTAATTATCCGACGATAAAACCCTTTGGGCTTCGTCGCCGAGCAAAAATTCGATGAGCCTGCGGGCATTGTCGCTGTTGGGGGCATGGGCCGCGATGCCGATCCCGCTGATGTTCACGTGGGTGCCGCGGCCCTGCTGGTTCGGGAAGAAAATACCCGCCTGTGCAGCCACCTGCCGCTCTTCCGCATTGGGCGAGTTGAGCAGCAATCCCATATAATAGGTATTCACGATGGCCACGTCTCCGAGTCCGGCAGCCATGGCCTTGACCTGGTCGCGGTCGTTGCCCTGCGGACTGCGGGCCATATTCGAAACGAGCCCGCGCGCCCAGTGTTCGGCTTGTTCTGGTCCGACAGCCGCGACCACAGCGGCCATCAGGGTCTGGTTGTAGTGGTTCTGGGAGGAGCGCACCAGCACACGTCCATGCCAGGCCGGTCCGGCCAGGTCTTCATAGGTAGAGAGGTCAGTGGGGTCGACCCGGTCCTTATGGTACACGATCACCCTGGCCCGCTTGGTGAGGCCGGTCCAATACCCCTGCGGGTCACGGAAGGCGGGCGGCACGGTTTGGCGGACCAGCTCCGAGTCTACCGCCTGCAGCAGTCCTGTGGCCGCGGCACTTACGAGCCGTCCCGCATCAGCGGTGATCAGCAAGTCGGCCGGGGAGGAGGGGCCCTCCAGCCGCATGCGGTTGATCAATTGGTCGGTGTCGGCCTTGATCAGGTTCACCCGGATGCCGGTCTGTTCGGTGAAGGAGCGGAACAGGGCTTCGTCGGACTGATAATGGCGGCCGGAGTAGACGTTTACCTGGTCGGTGGGGGTGGAGCAGGAGGTCAGTAATGCTGATGAAAAAAGAAATGCGGTCAAGGTTGCGAATGTTAGGGTCCTGCCCGCAATCTTGATGGTCCTGCCCGTAAGCTTGAAGGCCGACACTGAACGGTTCCGGGACTTGCCTGAATGGTCAGGGTCTGCGATGGGATGGGTAGAGCGAATCATGGACATTCTATGGGAGATTTGAATGCCCAAAATTATCAATAATTAGTCTAAATAAGTACTGCAATAGTGAAAACCCCTACTAATGGGGATGCTGCATTATAGCGATGGAGATACTGGATTATTCCCTGAACCTGGTCCGCTGGCCCAGTTAACGGCTGGTTTTACCGGGTGTCCGGCTCGCTGTCCTATTTGCGGCCCGCATCACTGTCCGGCTGCGGCGCTCCTCGCCGTCTGGTTCGCGGCGCTCTTCATTGCTCAGTTCTGTCCGGCGCACGATCCGGCTAGCTGCCTGGTTGGCGGCCTTAATCGCTGTCCTCTTCAGCGCCCGGCTCATGGCCCTCCCCGCCGTCTGGTTCGCTGCCTTCTTCGCCGTCCGGTTCAAAACCTTCTTCGTTGTCCTCTTCACTATCCGACGCATCGCCTTTTACTTCGGGTGCAGATAACGGAATCTTGATCTCGTAACGTTTCCGGGAGCGGTTGGGGAGTTCGTAATCACGAAGCCAGGGGTTCAGGAGGCGAAGTTCCTTATAGGTGGTATTGTGCTGCAGGGCGAAGGCCACCAGGTCTGGAATGGTGGTGTCCACCACCATGGTGGTGTAATTGAAGGGTTCATAAAGGTCCTTGGGGCGGAAGTGGAACCCGGAACCTGCAGGATCAGTGAAGATGGTTTTCACGGCCAACAAGCGGAACATATACCTGGAGGTTTCCTCATTCAGGTGCAGGTCGTAATACCCCCCGACGCGCTGGGTGTTCATTACGCGTGAAAGTCTGGCATTGCCGATATTGTAGGCCGCAGCGGCCAGGGTCCAGGAGCCGAACCTTTCCCTGGCGTTCAGCAGGTATTTGCACGCGGCTTCCGTTGCCTTTTCCACATGGTAGCGCTCATCTATATGGGCATTCACCTCCAGTCCGAATTCCCTGCCGGTCCCCTCCAGGAATTGCCAGAACCCGGTGGCTCCCGCAGGGGAGACCACGTTCATCAGTCCGCTTTCAATCAGCGCTAGGTATTTAAAATCATTGGGAACCCCATGTTTTTCGAGTATGGGTTCAATGACCGGAAACCAGCGGTTGGCCCGCTTGAAGAACAGCATGGTCTGGGATTGCCAGTAGGTGTTTACCAGCAGTTCCCTGTCATAGCGCTCCCTGATGTCCCACAGATGCATCGGTACCGGTTCGCCCGCAAAACTCAGGGTGTCCGGGATGTGCAGGGCAAAGACCCCGTATTGCTTTTTGAAGGAATCGATGAATACCTGGTCTTCCTCAGCCGCTTCCCGCCAAAAGGAGAATAAATGGATGGACACAATGCCGGCAATGAGCAATCCGACAAAAATCCAGGAACGTTTAATCTTTAAGCTGAGGTTCTGAAACATGGCAAGCTGGGATTTTATATCTGTAATCGTAAATTATAATCAGTATAAATTAGTCCTGGGTGCTACACGGAAAACCTTGAAAAATTGCCCAAGGCCTTGATTGTACAATGGTTCACAAAAAAAAGCATTTCCGGGCTGTGGTTGTGAATAAATGAACAGTTAGGAAAAATTATTTAGCTTTGTAACCGGTTTAAATTAAACACTTTTAAAGGAGATTTAGTATATGAACATTGCGGAAATTAAAGCACAGCGAAAACGGTTGAAAGAGGTGGAATATACCCCCACGCCTCTGGACAAGGGATATACGGACAAGGTCTTGTATATCAACGTTGGTAATAATGAAGTAAAGGAAAAGGACGTACCCCCTGTGATGAAAGAAAAATTCATCGGCGGGAAAGGCTATGGCCTTCGCCTTCTCTGGGATGCGACAAAGCCTGATACCAAGTGGAACGACCCGGAAAATGAGATCATCATTTCCTCCGGACCGGTGGGTGGCATCACCCAGTATTCGGGTGCCGGGAAATCCCTGCTGGTTACCATCTCCCCCCAGACCGACTCTGTGATGGATTCCAACGTGGGTGGGTTTTTCGGACCCTTTCTGAAGTTCTCAGGATTCGATGCCTTAGAACTGCAGGGCAAGGCCGAAAAGGATGTGGTCATCCTGATCGATGGAAAAAACCGCAAGATCGAGATATTCGAAGACCCAGGCCTGAGCGTGGATACCCACCTGATGGCCGAGGAGCTGACCGAAATGTTCGCCGACGATGAAAAGGATGCAAGGAATATCGGCATTGTTTCTACCGGCGCGGCAGCTGACCACTCCCTGCTTGGGATGGTTAACTTCACCTTCTATGACATGAAGCGCAAGAAGATCAGGCTGAAGCAAGCCGGTCGCGGCGGCATCGGCACTGTGATGCGTGACAAGAAGATCCGGGCCATCGTGGCAAAGGTTGAAGGGGTAACCGGTAACCTGAACAATGTGGCAGACCTGGAGACCATCAAGGAAACCGGCCGTTCCTTCCAAAAGGAGATGCGCGAACTGGATGACGACCAGTGCCAGATGAAGAGAAAGGGCACCGCCAACATCCTGAATGTAATGAACGACTATGACCTGCTGCCCACCCATAATTTTAAGTTCGGCAGTCATGACGACGGACTGAAGATTCATAGCAATGTGTTCCGCGACAAGTATTTCACTCAGAATGTTCCCGACGGATGCTGGATCGGCTGTGCGATGTCCTGCGCCAAGGGCGTGGATGACTTTGAGCTGCAGACCGGCCCCTACAAAGGGCAGAAGGTGATTGTAGACGGACCCGAATATGAGACCGGAGCCGGACTGGGTTCCAACCTGGGGATTTTTGACCCGGAAGCCATTATTGAGCAGAACTTCTATTGCGATACTTACGGTATTTGTACCATCACCTGGGGTACCGTCGTGGCCTTCATCATGGAGTGCTATGAGAATGGCATTTTGAACAAGGAGCGGACTGGCGGACTCGAACTGACTTTCGGGAATAAGGACGCGGCGCTTGATTTGCTGCACCAGCTGGCCGCTGGAAAGGGATTCGGACTTGTAGCCGGACTCGGTGTCAGGAAGATGAAGGAGTTGTTTGTGGAGAAGGGATGGGGCGATGCGAAGTTCCTGAATGATATCGGAATGGAGAACAAAGGGCTGGAATACTCCCAGTATGTTTCCAAGGAAAGCCTTGCCCAGCAGGGCGGGTACGCGATGACCAACAAAGGTCCGCAGCATGACGAGGCCTGGCTGATTTTTATGGACATGGTGAACAACCAGATTCCCTCTTTTGAGGACAAGGCCGAGGCCCTGCATTATTTCCCGATGTTCCGTACCTGGTTCGGACTGGTCGGATTGTGTAAGCTTTGCTGGAACGACGTGGTCCCCCCGGAAAATGCACTGGAGGAAGAACCGCACAAGATTCCCAAACATGTCGCCAACTACGTGGCTATTTATGAAGCCGTTACCGGCCAGCCGTTCAGCAAGGAAGAAATGATTCGCCAGAGCGAACGGGTGTACAACTTCCAACGGGTATTCAACCTGCGCCGCGGATTCGGCAAGCGCATCCATGATGCCCAGCCATACAGGGCTGCAGGTCCCGTGACCGTCGAGGAATACGAGTCAAGGGCAGAGCGCTATGACAAGCAACTCAAGGAAGACGTGGGCTTTGATCCGGCCGGAAAATCCACCGTGGAAAAAATGGCCGTATTGCGCAAATACCGCGAGGGCCGTTACGAGCAACTGCTCGATTCTGTGTACCAGCGCCGCGGATGGACCAAGGATGGCATCCCGACCCTGGAGCATTTGAAGGATCTGGGCATGGACCTCCCGGAAGTGTTGGAGGTTGTCAAGCCCCACCTGAACTAAGATCTGGTTGCGCACACGCGCGAACTGCCTGCCCGGCTCCCTGCGCACGCGCAACCCGCACGCTCGGCCATTGCCGAAATTGGTGTAAAAATTAAGGGCCGCCCGGAAGCAATTCCGATGGCGGCCCTGGTTTTATGCTACGGCCCTGGTTTTTCAGTGCCTGCGGTCACGTGGTCCAAATCCTGCGGTCCGTGTGACTCAGTGCCTGTGGTCGCGTGCGACTAATGCTTGCGTTCAAGCAGGTTTTTAGCCAGCGTGGCCACGCCTTCCTTTTGTTCCGGCGCGACAGCAATGCCATCGAGGTGCTCGAAGGCCAGGCGGTAATACTCCTCCATTTTCTGTATTGCAAGCTCGCGAATACCCAGTTGCTCATAGATCTCCTTTACCTGTTTCACCTTCTCTTCCGGGTCGGTTATCCCTCCTGAAAATGCTTTATCCAGCAGGTCCATTTGCTCGGGCCCTGCCAGCTCAAATGCCTTGATCGTTAGCCAGGTTTTTTTGTTGGCGATGATGTCGCCCCCGCTTTTCTTGCCGAACACAGCCTCATCACCATATACATCCAGCCAGTCATCCCGCAATTGAAATGACAGTCCGACACACTCTCCAAACCGATAAAGTTTTTGCGCATCATCGTCGGATGCCCCGGCAATGATTGCACCGGTTTTCAGACATGCGGCAGGCAGTACGGCCGTTTTCAGGCGGATCATCTCCAGATAGTCGGCCTCGCTGACATGCTTCGTGGATTCAAAGTCCATGTCGTATTGCTGACCCTCACAGACCTCGATGACGGTTTGGTTAAATAGTTCCATGATCTTTCTGAGGTGCTGATCGGGGACTTCAAGCATATGCTTGTAAGCCAGTGCGAACATCACGTCGCCGGAGAGGATGGCCGCGTTGGGTCCCCATTTGGCATGGACGGTCTGCTGGCTGCGACGCAGCGGGGCATTGTCCATGATGTCGTCATGCATCAGCGTGAAATTATGGAACAGCTCCAGTCCGAGGGCCGGGGAAACGGCCTTATCCACGTCCCCGCCAAAGAGCTGGCAACCCAGCAGGGTCATCACGGGCCGCATGCGTTTGCCGCCATTCTTCAGGCAATAGGCCACCGGTTCATACAATCCGCCCGGCTGCCTGTCAAGTCCCATCCCGGCAATGTGTGCGGATATTATTTCCTGTAATTTGTGAAGGCTGTTGGACATTGGGTGTTGCTGTTGGTTATTGGCTATTGGATATTGGCTGTTGGCTGTTGGGTGTTGGGTGTTGGCTGTTGGCTATTGGTTATTGGCTGTTGGCGGTTGGCTGTTGGCTAATGTCCGATGTCTAATATCTAATTATCCAATATCCAATGTCCAATGTCTAATTGCTGTTGGCTATTGGGGCTCATCGGATAGCATTTTCAGGAGGTAGTTGCCGTAGCCGCTTTTTAGCAGGGGTTGGGCGACTTTTTCGAGTTGGGCTGCATCGATGAATTCCATGCGGTAGGCGACTTCTTCAATGCAACCGATCTTTAGGCCTTGTCGGTCTTCGATGACCTGGACGAACTGGGCGGCTTGTATGAGGGATTCGAAGGTGCCGGTGTCTAGCCAGGCCGTGCCGCGGCTCATCGGTGCCACTTTCAGCCGTCCCTGCTCCAGGTAATGACGGTTTACGTCGGTGATCTCGTATTCTCCACGGGCACTCGGACGAATGTGTTTGGCCACTTCCACCACGCTGTTGTCGTAGAAGTATAGTCCGGGCACGGCATAGTTCGACTTGGGCTTTTGTGGCTTTTCTTCTATGCTCAGGGCCTTGAATTGCTCGTCAAACGCCACGACGCCATAACGGGAGGGATCCGACACATGGTAGGCAAATACGACACCCCCGTCGGGCTCGGTATGCGATTGCAGGGTTTCGATAAAACCGGAGCCGTAAAAAATATTGTCGCCCAATATCAGGGAGACCTTTTCCCTGGCGATAAATTCCTCCCCGATCACAAACGCCTGCGCCAGTCCGTTGGGCTCTTTCTGCATGGCATAGCTGAAATTGCATCCAAGCGGCGCTCCGTCACCCAGCAGGTGCACGAAATGGGGGAGGTCCTGGGGCGTGGATATAATCAGGATGTCACGGATGCCGGCCATCATCAGCACCGAAAGCGGGTAATAAATCATGGGTTTGTCATACACCGGCATGAGCTGCTTGCTCATGGCCAGGGTGATGGGGTACAATCTGGTGCCGGAGCCTCCGGCCAAAATTATGCCGTGCATAGGAAAAAGGTGTAGTGGACCCAGGCAGGTCCGTTTATGAAAGAACTGTCAACAAACGGGATGGCAGTTGAAAACGATCTGTGTGACCCTTTCGCAGGGTTATCGCAAACTTACTGCTTTATGGCAAATATCCCAAAGGATTTTTCCAGGCGGTCCCCGGAAATGCGTTTGTGCAGGGAAAGCAGAATGGATGGCAGCAGGAACAGGTTGGAGAGCAGGGCCACGCTCAGCGTAAATGCGATCAGGTAACCCAGCGCCTGGGTGCCGCCGAAGGAGGAGAATGTAAAGATGCTGAACCCGAAAAACAAGACCACATAGGTGTAGATCATGCTGACCCCGCTTTCATTCAGGGCCGAAAGCACGGCATGCTTGATGTTGTATTGTTTCAGTCGCAGCTCCTGACGGAATTTGGCCAGGAAATGAATGGAGTTGTCTACCGAGATACCCAATGCAATGCTGAAAATGATGATGGTCGATGGCTTGATCGGAATGCCCAGGTAGCCCATCATGGCTGCGGTGAGGATCTGCGGAAAGAGGTTTGGAACCAGGGAGATGATCACCATTCTTGCCCGGTTGAACAACAGGGCCATCAACACCGAAATGATGGCGATTGCGAACAGCAGGCTGGTCAGCAGGTTCTTCACCAGGTAATCTGTTCCTTTCAGAAAGACCACGCTGGTACCGGTGATTGTGACCGTATGGGTTTCCGGATCGAACAGGGAGTCGATCCCCGGACGAAGATCCTCTTGTATCCGGCGTATGTCACGGGTCCCGATATTGGCCATCTGCACACTGATGCGGGTGGTCTGCATGCTGCTGTCGACCAGTGAGCGGAGCAGGGAGTCATCCTCACCCATATTCCTGGGGAGGTAGGACTGGATGAAGGTCCTGTCATGCCTGTTTGGCAGGTCGTACATGGTGGGGTCCCCGCGGTAAAATGCCTGGCGCACCATTTTCATGGCCTCGGCCACCGAGAGGGGCCTCGACAGCTCCGGGTAGGTGGCCATTTTCTCTTGCAGCTGGCTGATGGCTTCAAGGGTGGCCGGACGCAGCACCCCGTTGGGGCGACCGGTCTCTATCATGACCTCAAATGGCATGATGCCCGAAATGTTCCGTTCGAAGAATAGCAGGTCTTCATACACGGGATCCCGGTGGGGGATGTCATCCACCACGCTGCCGGAGGTATGCAGGCGGGTCATGCCGAACAGTCCCGCAACGAGAAATACAATGGCTACCCCATACACCCGGGCGCGGTGAAAACTCACCACCTTGACCACCGCTTTCACCATGCCACGCATGCTGTTGTTGTTCAGGTGCTTGATATGTCTGTATTTGGGAGGGTCCAGGTAGCTGTAAAATATGGGGATGAGCGTCAGGGTGAGTAAAAACACCGACAGGATGTTCAGGGCTGCCACGATTCCGAACTCCACCAGAATGCGGTTCCCGGTGATGATGAAGGTGGCAAAGCCCACTGCGGTGGTGGCATTCGTGAGCAGGGTGGCATTGCCGACCCGCTGTACCACACGGACCAGGCTCTTAACCTTGTTGCCGTGCGAGCGGTATTCATGGTGGTATTTGTTGAGCAGGAAGATGCAGTTCTCCACCCCGATGATGATAATCAGGGGCGGGATGATCCCTTTCAGGATGGTAATCTCGTATCCCAGCAGGCTGATCGTTCCAAGGGCCCAGATGACGCTGATGACCACGATGATCATAGGGAAAAAGACGGCCTTGAACGACCGGAAAAAGAAAAACAATGCCAATGATGCCACCAGCATGGCCAGCAGGACGAACAGCTTGAGCTCCGCATCCACCTTCTTCATGGTCTGCGTCCGTATGTAGGGGAGTCCACTGAAATACAGCCGTACCCCACTGTCTTCGGTAAAGGCGTTCCCGGCCTTTTGCAAGGCGCCGATCAGGTCAAGGCGCTCGGGGGTGTTCAGAATTTCGCGGTCAAGGCTGACGGCGGTGAGCAGGGCCCCGGTCTCCGTGTTGTATAGCAGTTTGTCGTAGAAAGGCTGGGAAAAGGCTTTTTCAAACAGGCTGTCCAGGCTTTGCTGGCTGTCGGGAATGCCATCGAACAAAGGGTGGAACTCCAGCCTTCGCAGGCTGTCATTGCGCTGCGGAATCGGCAAGCGGGTCAGGTTGACCACCCCGGTTACCCCGGGTATGGCTTCAATGTCGGCGGTGAATTCATGCCATTTAGTGAATCCTTCCAGTTTGAAAATTCGCTCATCCTCCAGTCCGATGAAAACGGTATTGCCGTCCTCCCCGAAGATCTCCCGGAACCTTTCGTAATCCTGAAAGGCCTCATCGTGTGAGGGCAGCATCTGCGCCAGCTCGTACGACAGCTTCACTTTGCCTGCCTGCCATCCCATCACTCCCGTCAGGACGGCTACCACCAAAAGAATGGGTAAGCGGTAACGTAGAATGATGCGTACGATGACTTCCCACATGGGCAATAGGATCAGTTGGCTGATTTTTTGGAAGCTGCAAAGGTAGTTTTTTTAGCTAAAAAAGCCGTACCTTTGCAGGTTCAATTTTTTTCACAGATGGGGGAAACCCGCGAGCATTTTACGGAAGAGCGACTGGAGGTTTTCGGGGCAAGGGTGCACAACCTGAAGAACCTGGACCTAGCCATACCACGGGATAAACTCACGGTCATCACCGGCCTGAGCGGCAGCGGCAAGTCGTCCCTGGCCTTTGATACCATTTACGCTGAGGGACAAAGACGGTACGTGGAGACTTTCTCGGCCTATGCCAGGCAGTTTCTTGGTACCCTCGAAAGACCGGATGTGGACAAGATCACCGGACTGAGTCCCGTGATCAGCATCGAACAAAAGTCCACCAGCCGCAATCCCCGCTCCACGGTCGGTACCATCACCGAAATCTATGACTTTTTGAGGCTGTTGTATGCCCGCATTGCCGATGCGCATTCGCATGTTACCGGGGAAAAGATGGTCAAGTATACCGACAGCCAGATCCTGGACCTGATGCTGGAGCGCTTCGGGAACCAGACCGTGCAGCTGCTGGCACCCTTGGTGAAAGGCCGCAAGGGCCACTACCGGGAGCTGTTCGAACAGGTGCGGAAGCAGGGCTACCTGCGGGTCCGAATCGACGGCACGCTGAAGGAGCTGCGTCCCAATATGAAACTGGACCGCTACCGCATCCATGACATCGAAGTGCTGATCGACCGCGTGGTGGTCAATCCGGCAGGCCGCAGGCAGCTTGGCACTTCCCTGCAAACGGCCATGAAGGTGGGCAAGGGCATGGTGATGGTGATCGATGAGGAAGGTGGGGAGGTGTTCCACTACAGCCGCAACCTGATGTGCCCCGTTTCCGGGATCGCCTATCCGGAGCCGGAACCCAATACATTTTCCTTCAACTCCCCATATGGGGCCTGTCCGCATTGCAACGGACTCGGGACCGTAAGCGAGATGGATATCAGCAAGATCATTCCGAACCCTGACCTGTCCATCCGAAAAGGGGGGATCGCCCCGCTGGCCAATACGAAAAACCCCTGGGTGCTGAAGCAGCTGGAGTCGATCGGACTCCGGCACGGCTTCGATCTGGACACCCCGGTGGGCGAGTGGAGCGAAGAAGCCATCAACACCCTTTTATACGGTTCTGACGAAGTGTTCAAGGTCAAACATGAAAGCCTGGGCGTCACCGGTACCTATGCCCTGAATTTCGAAGGCATCATTAACTTTATATCCAACCAGTTCGAGGAAAGCACCTCCGGATCGGTAAGGCGGTGGGCCGGGGGCTTCATGCGACAGAAACCATGTCCGGAATGCCACGGCAAGCGCCTGAAAAAAGAATCACTTCACTTCCTGCTGGATGGGAAAAGCATCGCCGACCTGGCCGAAATGGACCTGCTCAGCCTGAAAAAGGAGATGGATACGCTGCTGCCCCGTCTGGATGCCCGCAAGCGGCGCGTAGCCACGGAAGTGCTGCGTGAACTGAGCCTTCGGCTTGGATTTTTGCTGGGAGTCGGATTGGAATACCTGGCGCTGAACCGCCCGGCAAAAAGCTTGTCAGGGGGCGAAGGCCAGCGCATACGCCTGGCCACGCAGATCGGATCGCAGCTGACCGGTGTGCTGTACATCCTGGATGAACCGAGCATCGGGCTGCATCAACGGGACAACCACCGTCTGATCGAGTCCCTCAAGGAGCTGAGGGACATCGGGAACTCCGTCATTGTGGTGGAGCATGACCGGGACACCATCATGGCAGCAGACCATGTGATCGATATCGGTCCGGGTGCGGGGGTGAATGGCGGCAGGCTGGTGGCACAGGGAACCCCGCAGGAGATCATGACGTATCCGACAATAACAGCAGAATATCTCAGCGGGGAAAGAGACATCCCCGTGCCCGAAAAGCGGCGCCGGCCCAATGGATCATTCCTGCAACTAAAGGGGGCCAGCGGACATAACCTGAAGGAGGTGGACCTGGAGATTCCGCTGGGCTTGCTGATTTGTGTGACCGGCGTTTCGGGAAGCGGCAAATCGTCGCTGATCAACGAAACCCTTTACCCCATCCTGAGCAAGCACTTTTACCGCTCGGAGGCGCAGCCCCTGCCGTACGGGAAAATTGTGGGACTATCAAACATCGACAAGGTGATTGAGATCGACCAATCCCCGATTGGCCGCACACCCCGTTCGAATCCCGCCACCTATACGAAGGTGTTCGATGAGATCCGCAAGTTGTTCGCAATGCTTCCGGAGTCGCAGATCAGGGGGTACAAGCCCGGGCGCTTCTCGTTCAATGTGAAGGGTGGGCGTTGCGAAACCTGTCAGGGGGGAGGGGTAAAGGCCTTTGAGATGAATTTCCTGCCGGATGTTTACGTGCAATGCGAGACATGCCAGGGCAA
>SLNU01000172.1 GCA_007132865.1 Bacteroidales bacterium
AATCTATATATTCATATTAATATTAAGAAATGGACACCGGGGGTTTATAAAAAGCTCATAGGTGAGTGGTTCAATCTAGAAGAGATATTGAGAGATTCTGATGAGGGAGCAGTTTATGGTATTTTGCCTCAAGCAAATGAGGAGTTTGCCCTAATGTTTGGATGGACTATTATTGCTTCCCGGAATGGACTTTCTTTAGTTAAGAAGGAGATTATATAATGGGTGATCCAGTTACTTGGGGCCTAATTATTTCTGCTGCTGGTACTACTTATTCTATACAGCAGCAGCGACAGGCTACTAGGGCCTCCAGACGAGCCCAGAGAGCGCAAGAGAGGCTTGCTCAGGCTCAACAGCAGAGAGAAATTCAGAGATCTGCTAGGCAGGCTAGGGCGCAGAGAGCGGCTGTGATAGCCCGAGGAGAGGCTATGGGGGTGGGTCAGTCCACAGGAGTGGCAGGGGCCACTGCCTCTATTGGCTCTCAGTTTGCTTCTGGCGTAGGTGCTGTAGGCCAGCAGAGGGCTATTGGTGGACAGATTTCTGCTGCTAATGAGCAACGAGCTGGTGCCCTTGGGCAGGCTGCAATGGGTCAATCAATTGCCGGTCTGGGCGGTACTATCTTTGATATGGCCAACGGCCGTGATAATCTCTTTAGTGGGTAACCCGCTTAATGCAACTTAAAGATTATCCTGATAGTCTCTTTGAGCTAGACGGTATTGCTCTCAAAAATACTGAGAGTGACCGTCTTATGGCACAGTATGCTGCCTTTCAAGAGTATGCTCATAACCCCGACAATGCTGTTAGGCGTTATGTTGACTCCTTGAAGCAGGGAACTCAGGCTACTTATGAGGAGATGAAGCATAAGGAGATTGAGTTCCAGATCCAAGGTCTTAATGACTTCCTGACTGAACTTCTCCATTCTGATCCTGATGAGTTCAGAGAGATGGGTGAGTATGCTCCTGAAGCTAAAGCTCAGGTCTATGAGGAGCAGGAAGATCCTATGGCTCCCTTCCAGTCCTATGTTAGGTCTATTGCTGGTCCTGATGCTACTCCTGAAGAGGTTGATGCTGAAGCAGAACATCTGCTTTATATGACTGTGCTTGCCTCTCTCGGAGATGAGGGTGCATGGAAGACTGCTAAGGATTTCTTTGGCTTTATCTTCTGGCCCAACGAGTCTTTCATCGGTAGAGATATTACCGGATCTACTTGGTGGAATGCTGCTGAGGGGTATAGAGGTAAGGCAGCGGCCTTCTCTATGCTTCCCAGAGAGGAGAGGGTCAGAGAGTTCCTTACTCTCGTAGATACTATTCAGGCTAGAACTGAGAATAGTGTCAAAGCTGCTAATGCTCTCCGATTTATTGTAGATCCTGCTGGAACAGACTCAGTAGGGTTTGAACTAGCAATGGATAAGATTGGTCTTGCTGCTTGGGCAGTAGATCTCGGCTTCCTTGGTAAGTTCGGCCTTAAGGGCGCTAATGTTATCCGCTCCTCAATTAAGACTAGAAATGAAGCTGAAGCCCTTCTTAGGGCTATTGAAGCTGCACATTCTAAAGAGATGGCTTCTGCCTACGGTATGACTCAGGTAGATGGAGCCGCTCATCTTACTCCCTTCTTTATGTCTAGAGAGCTCTTTGAGGGCGCACCTGATGCTCTCAAGGCCGCCCTTGCCCGTCATCAGGCTGAGCAAAGGGCCATGCTTAAGACTCTAGATGAGATGACTCTGAAGGAAGGGCTCCTGCTATCCCCTGAAGATAAGGCTGCTGCTCAGCAGAGAATGATGAGAGACATCTACGAGAAGTCTCCCGTGGAGCCGTATGGTCTGAGAGTAGTGGCTGATGATGAGCTCGGAGTTACCTTCGAGTATCGTCTGTTTGAACCTACTGAAATGGGTCGTAAGGCTGATGAGCTTAGATTCCTTAGCCAAGTAGATGGAATGGGTGTAGATAACTACCGTATTGTCCGTAGGACGGATGATGATGTAACTATTGGCTATACTATTCCTGGAGAGGATATAGAGAGAACTGTTGTCTTTCCCTATGAGTACAATCAAAAGTTCACTGTAAGGAAGGCATACACCCTTGATGATGTTACTGGCGGTCTCCGGGCTGATAAGTTTGAGGGGCTCCCTTCTGTCATCAATTGGTTGATGTCTCCACAGGCTAAGTTCACTAAGGATGTGGGTGCACTTCTCAATAACTTCACCCATATTATGTATGCTCAGGCTAGATACAGGAAGGCTCTTCAGAAACAGTTTGCTGATATCTATCGTGCTACTCCTAAGAAAGATATGGAAGGGGTGGCTTATGCTATGCAGCAGGCTACTCTGAGAGACAAGCCGTATACTTATGCAGAGCTTAAAGCGGGTCTTCCTGGAGTTACTCTCTCTGATGAAGGTATTGAGGCATACTTTAAATACAATCAGCTCATGGATACCGCTTGGGTTCTCAAGAATAGAGAACTAAGGCAGGTTAAAGAGGCTCAGGGAGTTAGGGCCTTTACTGATACTATGGGTGAGATTCACTACGTAAGGGAGTACGGCTCCTATCAGTCTGCTAGAGAGGCTGTGATGGCTTCTCCTTACCGCTCTGTGGTACAGATTGATGATATGGGTAAGCAGCGGGTCTTTGAGCTGACTCGTCCTGATGGTACTCCTAATCCTGAAGCTGTGCGTATGATGGATGAGGAAGGTTTCGTACTCATTCGTAAGGAACTTGCCTCTGATATGTTTAAGGTAGGTAGTGAGCCTGCTGATAGATATGCTCCCTACTTGATGGTTAAGAGAGACAGAGTAGGAGAACTTCCTACCCAGATTCTCGACTATCGTCCCGGCTATATGCCCCTGATCTATGAGAAAGATGCTATCTACTTCGGGCAGCAAGCCCGCTATGGTATGGTAGAGGGCAGGACTGTTCAGGTTGGTAGATCTACTCCTGTGTACTTTACTAATAGAGTAGACGCAGAGGAGTGGGCTAGAACTAAGAACTTTGAACACTTCCTTGAGAAATTCAAGGGGGATGAAACTCGTGCTATGAGGGCTATGGAAGATCCTAATGAGGTCAAACCCTTTAACTTTAAGCACGACAGAGAGATAGCTGCTGAGGACTTAGAGCAGATTGCTGTTACTGCCGCTGGTGGTAGGTTTACTGGTGCCCGTGCTTCTGAGAGGCTTCAGAAGGGACTTCAGGGAGAAGATGCAGTATATCGTGATCCCTACGAGTCTATGCAGATGTACTTGGACAATATTGCCAATCATTTGCCTCTCTCTGTCTACCGTGTAGGTATTGAGGATGCTTGGCTTCGCAAAGCTAAAGAACTTGGTGTTCTTCCCCACGACTACAATAGATCCTTTAGGGACGCTCTGATTGATGTTCAGAGGAGCGAGGCTATCTCTGCTGATCAGAAGAAATTCCTCGTAGATGCTCATAAGCAAATCTCTTATCAAACAAGAGTCCCCTCTATTGGTGAGAGGGATGTACAGAACACCATAA
>SLNU01000219.1 GCA_007132865.1 Bacteroidales bacterium
CGCCTGCTGAAGCAGTTTGAGGATACCCGCAAAATGATGCGGATGATGACCACAGGCGGGAGCGGAAAGATGATGAACATGATGAAGGGGATGCGCAGATAGCATTTTGACGGGAACTGAATGAAAAAAAATACTGTTTATGGAACTGATTGACGGGAAAAAGATCGCATCAGCAATCAAGGTGGAAATTGCAGCGGAAGTAAAGCGGTTGACAGACAAAGGGGCGCGCCCGCCTCACCTGGCCGCCATACTGGTGGGGGAGGACCCGGCCAGTGAGACATACGTGAGGAATAAATCAAAGTCCTGCCACGAAGTGGGGTTTGATTCATCCACCTACAAATTTCCGGCCGATGTCCCGGAGAAGGAGATTTTGGAAACGGTGGGTTTTATCAATGAAGATCCGGATATTGACGGACTCATCGTGCAGCTGCCGCTGCCGGCGCACATTGACAACCAGAAGGTAATTGAAGCCATCCGCCCGGAAAAGGATGTGGATGGCTTCCACCCGGTCAATGTCGGTCGTACAACGATCGGACTTCCCTCTTATGTCTCGGCCACCCCTTACGGGATATTGGAGCTGCTCATGCGAAGCGGAATAGAGACAAGCGGGAAGAACTGTGTGATCCTTGGACGGAGCAATATCGTCGGAAAACCCATGAGCATCCTGATGATGCGAAACGAGGAACCAGGCAATTCGACCGTGACCGTATGCCACAGCAAGACCAGGAACCTGCGCGAGATTACCAGTGCTGCGGACATTCTGATCGTGGCCATCGGCCGTCCCGGGTTTGTGACCGCAGACATGGTCAGGGAAGGTGCGGTGGTGGTCGATGTGGGCATCCACCGGGTAGAAGCCACGGATACCAAATCCGGCTTCCGGCTGGTTGGGGATGTACAGTTTGACGAGGTGTCAAAAAAGGCCTCTTATATCACCCCGGTGCCGGGCGGAGTCGGACCCATGACCATTGTGTCCCTGTTGATGAATACCCTGAAGGCATATAAAAAAGAAATCTACGGTTAAACTTGGCAAGTTACCATCCACCAGCCTTGTCTGACAGCGACCGACTCCTGCTTGAAGCAGGAAGGCTGCTGCCTGTGATGGAAATTTTTTATTCCATACAGGGAGAGGGCTACCATACCGGAAAGGCCGCATCTTTTTTGCGCATCGGGGGATGTGATGTGGGCTGCCACTGGTGTGACGCCAAAGAATCCTGGAATGCCGCCCTACACCCCCTGACCCCACTGGAATCAGTGCTGAAGCAAGTGTGCGCTTTCCCCTCAAGGTCCGTTGTCATTACCGGGGGTGAGCCGTTGACGGTCAACCTTGGGCCTTTGTGCAGCGGCTTGAAGAAAAACGGCATGAAGCTCTACCTGGAAACCTCCGGGGCCTGTCCTGTCAGCGGACAGTTTGACTGGATCTGCCTTTCCCCCAAACGCAATGCCCGCCCCCGGCCGGATCTTGCCCTGATGGCCGACGAGCTGAAAGTGATCGTTTATGAGGAGGAAGACCTTGGGTGGGCAGTCGAGAATGCCACGATGGTAAAGGAAAAATGCCTGTTGTATCTGCAGCCGGAATGGAGCAGATACAAGCAGATGCTTCCCCTGATCGTGGAATTCGCAAAGGAGCATCCGAATTGGATGGTTTCCCTGCAGTCACATAAATTCATGAATATCCCTTGAAACCTGTGGTCTCCCCCGCGGAAGTGTCTGGTGGTCATCGTACGGCTTATGGTGACCGGCATTCAGGGCAA
This sequence comes from Bacteroidales bacterium, assembly GCA_007132865.1. The sequence goes on from SLNU01000219.1 coordinate 1,752, forward strand.
ATCGGGCTACTCCCAATCTCCGGGTTGCTTAAGGGCTATCGTTTCGGGGGGGTAAGCTGTGCCCGGGTTGTTGGATTAGGTTGTCCGCTTTGGGCAGGAGCCGCACTCCTTGCCCCTCTGTAGCCGGCCACCAGTCCGTTATCATCGATACCACCACTCAGAATTATATCTTTGTTAAGTCTTTTGTTCCTTTCATTGCGGAACAGCATCCAGCTTTCCGCCACCTCCAGTTCCTCCTCACTGAGGGTTCTTTGTCCCGACCATTCCAGAAATGCCATCGCACTTTCCTGGCTGATAAACGTGCAGGTTTCACCGGGCTCAGAGGTCATGTATTCTGCCGGGTAGGTCCGGGAATCCATTGCATAGGCAGGGAACAGGACTTGTATGTCATTGCACTTTTCGTCACCCGTTTGGATGGCAGGCGAGCCTTCGGTCGCGAATGGTGATGCCGTGGTATGCAGCTTTTGCTCCTCCAGGGGGAGGGTGTTCAGAAAATCCACGAATTGTTGCTGGGTGATCTTGTGTTTCATCATGTAGAAAGGGGCTACTGCATCTGCAGAACCCAAACCCGGGATGAACTCCATCTCGACCGCGAACAGCCGGATCTCAAAAGGGGTGTCGTGGCTGAGACCGTTTTCACTGTAATTCAGGCTGAGCTTGACACCTGCGGCCATAAAATCACCGAACCCGCTTCCGCCACGGTAGATGAAGAACCCTGCAATGGGGTTTTCCCCGCGCCGGTGGGTGGAAGCAGGATCCAGCAGTCCCGGTTGAAGAGCGGTCCCTGCAGGATGGATGTGGCCGGCTTCGTTCAGGGATGCATGTTTCCACGCACCACCGCCGATCCGGTATTTGACGAACAGCCATGCAGCATCCCAGCCCTCAGAAACATCGTTTCCAGCTGTGTCACCATCAACTTGTCCACGCCAGGAGTTCTCCCAGCCAATCGAAAAATGAACCAGGAAGTCGTCCTGGTGCTCAGGGGAAGGAATGACCTGCCCGGTGGCCGTCATGCATGTAAACAGGAAAAGCCCTGCAATGAATACCACGGATAAATAAGTTTGAATGGATTTCATATTCCCCCCTTTTTTTTTGTTCCGGCTGCCGAAAATGGCAAGCAGGCGATAAACGATTCCCTGGAAACAAATTTAGCAGGTCGGGGGGTGCTTCACAATAAGCATTTTACCTAAATGAAGCCGGTTTGTCTAAGTATTTATGCTTAGGTAAGATGTCTGGATTACTGGATAGACGGGGGTTTGCCTATACCTTGACCAGGTTGTGCCGAATGGCATACCGCATCAGCTCAATGGCGTTGGAAATATCTAGTTTTTTGAAGATGTTGAACTTATGCACATCAACCGTGCGCTTGCTGATGGATAATTTTTTGGCGATCTCATGCGAGTTCAGCCCTTTTGCCAGGTATTTGACGATCTCTTTTTCCCTGGGGGTCAGTACGGGCTCCTGGCTTGCTTTGACCTTTGTCGGATGGATGGTGTCCACAAAACCGGGGGCCAGCAATTCTGCCGTCGAACCCCTGAACCAGGTCTCTCCCCTTGCCAGCGCCTTGATGGCCTGTAGCAGTTCGCTGGAGCGTGCCTCCTTGGGCAGGAAGCCCCGGATACCGGCATGGATACCCTCCATAATGTATTCTCTGGAGTGGTGGGCGGAAACCAGGATGATGCGCGTATCGGGAAGCTCCTTCAGGATCTCCCGGGTGGCATAAAC
>SLNU01000018.1 GCA_007132865.1 Bacteroidales bacterium
CCATACCCAAAGGTGGTTCCCCGCTCCGTCACCATGACATGCTGATTGCCGGTAGAGCGGACTTTTTCCACAGCGTAGCCCATGGCATCAGCCGACAGAAACTGCCCCTTCTTAATGTTGACCGCCTTTCCCGTATGTCCGGCAGCCAGTAAAAGCTCGGTCTGCCTGCAAAGGAAGGCGGGAATCTGCAATACATCCACCCGCCTGGCGGCCATATAGGCTTCCTCACTGGTATGGATGTCTGTAATCACAGGCAGGTCAAATGTTTTGCGGATCTCTCCCAGGAGGTTCAGTGCGATCTCGTCTCCCATGCCGGAAAAACTGTCCAGCCTGGAGCGGTTGGCTTTTTTATAGGAGGCCTTAAAGATGTAGGGGATATCCAGATCACGGGTAATCTGCAGAACCTTTTCGGCGATCTCGAATCCCATCTCCTCATCTTCCAGCACACAGGGGCCGGCAACCAGGAAGAACGGTCCGCCAGCTTTCTCTTTTAACGAAAGTATTTTTTCAATTGTCGGATGCATAGGGTCTGTTTTGAACTGTTTTCAATTGGTAACCTTAGCCAAAATGAACGGCCAGCCAGATGCACTCGGGATCTTTGCTGGTGTAAGAGACCCGGTGCTTTTGTCTGGCCTTTATAAGCAGGTGATCCCCTTTCTGAAGATGTAGTATGTGTCCGTTCTCAAACTCAAGGCTGGCCTTTCCCTGCAGGAGCAGGACCCACTCATCCAGCGCCTGGTCATACCAGTGGTCCGGTTCGCTCACATGGCCCTTGCTGATGATCCTTTCAATGCGGGCTGAGCTGCCGGAGCAGATTACTTCCAAGTATTCCGGTCCGATTTCAGACAGGCTTTCCGGAATTTTAAAAAGATTCTCCGCCGGCATGCTATCCAGGATATTTGTTGATCACAGGTCGTAAGGTATTCACAACTTGCCGGGTACTACAGAATGTCCTCGAACACACCCTTCCCCTGGCGTACCAGCACCAGTTCATCGGTGGTGCAGTCTATTACCGTGGAGGCCTCGTTGTCTCCATAGCCGCCGTCGATTACCAGGTCTACCAAATTCTCATATTTTTCGTGGATAAGCTCAGGATCTGTGGTGTATTCCAGAATCTCGTCATCGTCGTACACAGAGGTCGAAATAACCGGGTTGCCAAGCTCCCTGACAATTTCACGGATGATGTTGTTGTCGGGCACCCTGATTCCAACGGTTTTTTTCCGGCTTTGAAATATTTTTGGTACCTGGTTGTTCGCATTTAAGATAAAGGTAAACGGACCTGGCAGGGCTTTTTTCATGGCTTTATAAACGCTGGTGCTGAAAGGCCTGGTCAGGTCTGAAATATGCTGCAGGTCCTGGCATATCAGCGAGAAGTTTGCTTTTTGGGCTTTGATGCCCTTAATCTGTGCCACGCGTTCCACGGCACGCGGCTGAAAAATATCGCAGCCAATGGCATACACCGTATCCGTCGGATAAATAATCACACCTCCTTGCCGCAAACATCCAACAACCATTTGAACAAACCTGGAGTTGGGGTTCTCTGGATAAATTTTCAGCAACATCGACCAGTCCATTTAGATTTTTGCTACACAAATGTACATTTTTTGACTTGCTTTTTGCAAGCACCGGAAAAATTATAAAATACTACCTTTGCCGGCAGACCGGAACAGTCCCGTTTGGGCCTGGCGTTGGATTGCACCTTGCAGATTATTATGGTAAGATCTTTGTCAGCATTTGTTTGTTTGTTTATTCTTCTCCCTGTAACTATCTCATTTGCAAAAAACCAGGCAATAGATGGGGGCAAGGAAATGGGAGTCCCGGACCAGGTGGCGGCCATTTCCTTTGAGAAGCGGTTTGTCTTTTCCCCTTACCCGGATGAGCAGGGCAGGACCGTTAATTACTTTCTGCAAAAAATCGCTGAAGGGACCGGCCGCCTGAGGGTGTATACAGAATATGCTTTTTCCGGTGAGATTCAGGCCCAGTTGATACCGGTTGACGGTGGAGGGGGATATAACCTTGTGCTGCAACTGGTGAACCCTGTTTTGTCAGGTGACCTTGTTTACCGGGATTTTAGCCTGGGAAAGGTGCTGGTTCCTGACCGAATCTCATTTAAGGTCAATGTTCTCAAACCTGACGGCATCCCTGTTTTTCAGGAAATCGTAAGGGAAATGGATGTTCCGCCCAGGGGGGAGGTGTTGTATCGGCAGTTTTTGCCCTCAGATCGCATCCAGGTGGGATGGCCGGTGGAAATAACGGACATTGACTTTTACTATTCGGATGCCGTGCATGGGCGTTTCCACAAATGGCTTAACGTGCTGGAATCCTATTACGATGCCGGAAGGGAGCTCGAAGGCATCCCGGATATGCTTAACAGACTGTCTTATACGGATCCTGAAAAGATCATCCTTGGTGAATTCGACTTGTGTGAGGCAGAACAGGTCATTGCCAGGGTCCATTACGCCCCCTTCCATGAATGGTTCGGACCGGATGAGAATGATCCGGCCGGGGTTTTCTCAATGCTCGAAACCTATGGCAGGCAAACGGCCTTACTGCGCCAGAAGTTCAACCAGGCAATCACCAGGATAGACACCTTGTTTTATCAAAAAGCCGTTGCCACCATGGAGGAAGGGGACCATGGGAAGGGCCGGGAACTTTTGTTATCTGCCCTGGTATACAATCCTTTTCACCTGGGAGCACACCATGCCCTTGCCAAAATGGACCATGGGTCGGGGGATTTGCCGGGTGCGCTAAGCCGTCTGGGCCGGGTGATCTCGCACATGTACCCTGCAGGCTTGTGGAAAGACAGGATGCATGAGCTGTCTGAACAGGTGATGGAATCCATATTTGAGGTCGGTTCTGAGTTCATTCGGGATGGCCGTTTTCTGGATGCGCTCCGGGTGCTGGGCTCGGTAGAGGAATTTTGCGATGCCGTAAATGACCGCTATGTCTGTCCGCCCCGGCTGCACCGCCTTCAATCACTATCACATCAGGGCATGTTCCAATCCTTTATAACCGTTTCGGCAAGGGCCCTGGCAAATGACAACCTGGTATTTTGCGTGACGTATCTGAGAAGTGCCCTGGATTACCAGCAGGAACATCCGGCTTTCATCCCGGATGCCCGGGATGCCCAACAGATCTTGCAAAAAGTTGTTAACCGCCACATTTCAAAAGGGGCGACTCTATGGCTGGAAGGGAACCTCACAGGGGCAAGTGAGCATTTTCAGGCGGCTGGTTCCCTCTGTGATGAATTTGAATATCTGGAATGCGGCAGCTTCCCGTCTCAGCTGTGAGCGGAGCGTTTCCCGTCTCAGCTGTGAGCGGAGCCTTCTTCCGGGTGCATGCCGCCACTTTGGTCCAATGCCACAATGCGGTACAGGTCTGTCCGCCTGTCATTCCAGTTGGTAACCGTTCCGCGGTTGCGGTGCCTTTTCAACAGCTCCAGGTCTATGTCGTTGATGATCAC
>SLNU01000065.1 GCA_007132865.1 Bacteroidales bacterium
CTGGCTGTCCCGGAGAATTAATCATAGATTCTGATCCACGGCATCATGCTTCTGCCTCTACCTCTGGCACGTCGCCCCTGAACCCGCTCTTTAAATGCAGGTCGCGTTGCGGGAAAGGAATCTCTATGCCATTTTCGCGGAATTTCCGGACGATGCCCATATTGATGTCGTTGATGAACTTCCCGCGGCGGTGGGTCAGCGTACTGGTCCATACCAGCAATTCAAAGTGAATGCCGTTGTCACCGAACTCCGTCAGCCTTGTAACGGGGGGAGGATCCTTCATGACGTCAGCATTCTCCATGCCCACCTCTACCAGTAGCCTGACCACCTTGTCCACATCGCTGGCATAGGAGACCGATACCGGGATCCTGAACCGGATGTCCTCGTCGTGGTGGCTCCAGTTGATGACCCGGCTGGAAGTGAATTCTGAATTTGGTACGATGATGGATACATTGTCATTGGTCACGATGGTGGTGGCCCGGGCTGAAATGTCCATCACCCTCCCATGGGTGGCGCCCACCTCGATGCGGTCGCCCACCTTGATCGGCCGTTCGACCAGGAGAATCAGTCCGCTTACAAAGTTACTCGTGATGCTTTGCAGACCAAAACCAATACCGATACCCAGCGCCCCGGCCAGCACGGTCAGGGTGCTCAGGTCAATGCCGGCCGTCTGGAAAATGATCAGCAATCCGACAAATAGAATAATATAACGTACGATGGTGCCAATGGCCTGCCGGACGCCCAGCTCCGGGGTGTATCTGACCAGCACGCGGTTGACCAGGACTCGTTTGAAAAGGGACGAAAGGTAGAATAGCAGGAACAATCCGACAACGAAATAGATCAGCAGCCAGGTGGTGATCGTCAAGCTTCCCATTTCGAGTATGGGATAATCCAGGTAATATTTCAGGGTCTTGCCGACCGTTTCAACTGCTTCCATGCGTTATGGTTTGATGGGTTTGTTGTTTCGGCACCATTCGCTGAATGAACCGGTATAAATATTCGGGATGCCCAGTTTGGCTATATCCATCGCCAGCAGGGTGTGGCAGGCCGTGACTCCGGAGCCGCAGTGGACCACGATCTTTTCCATTGACCGGCCGCCGATGGCTTTGAGGTATTTCTCCTTCAGCATTTCCGGGTCCAGGAAGTAACCATTCGGGTCAAGGTTCCCCGTGTAGGGGATATTCACCGCCCCTGGAATGTGCCCGGCCACCGGGTCGTAGGGCTCAGTTTCTCCATGATAGCGCTCGGCCTCGCGCACGTCAATCACCAGGAAGTTTTCATCGGCTGCCATCTGCTCCAGCTGTTGCATGTCCACGGTGGGAAGTAACCAGTGGTCAAAGGGGTAGGGGCGCGTGTCTATTCTGGCCGGGACTTCATTGCTGACCGGAAAGCCTGCCTTTACAGCCGCGTCCATTCCCCCGTCGATCACGCCGACCTTTTTGTGTCCTGCTGCACGCAGCATCCACCAAAAGCGGGCGGCGGCGCTTCCTCCGTTTTTATCGTCATAAACCACCACGCTCGTTTCCGGACCTATCCCCAGGTCTCCCAGCAAGCGGGCAAATGCTTTGGGTTCAGGCAGGGGGTGGCGACCGCCATCGGCCAGGTTTTCCTTGATGTCGGCCAGTTCAGTTTCCAGATCTACGAACAGCGCTCCCTCCAGGTGGAGGCTTTCATAGCGGTTTAAGGCACTCTCCCCGGTAAGGGCATTTAAGCCGGTACGGGCGTCAATAATGACGGCTTTTTCGGCAAGTTCCGACAGTTTTGCGGGCTTGATCAGTGAATCCATAGGAGTATTTTGATATAAAAATACACCTATTTTGTGGTTTTGCGGTCCGCCTGGGGTGATTTTTCGCTGTTCTTGTCCCGCGTACAGCCTGCTCCTGCCCCTGCTATAAGACCGGCTGCCAGGCAATTACTCAGATCGCAGACTCTCGACCGGGTTGGCGCGTGCGGCGCTTAGCGACTGGTAAAGCATGGCAAGCATGCCCACTGCCCCTGCCAGCAAACCGGCGGTCAGGAAGAGCCACCAGTGTTGCACAAGGTCTATCTGGAAGGCAAAATTCTGCTGCCATCGGCTGACCATCAGGTAGGCGGCAGGCCAGGCGATGAGGTTGCCTGCCAGCATCCAGCGGGACAATTCACCCGAAAGTTGCAGAACGATGCGGTGGACAGGTGCCCCCAGGGTCTTCCGGATGCCGATCTCCTTGATCTTGCGGGCTACGGTGAAGGAGGTCAGCGCAAACAGTCCCATGAAAGAGATCACCACCGCCAGGATGGCTGCCGCGGTGATCAGCTTGTTGATGCGTTCCTCCTGCTGGTACATCCTTTCGAAGTTCTGGTCCACAAAGTTGTATTCGAAAGTGTAATTGGGGTCGGCCGCCTGAAAGCTGGCCCGGATATAATCCATGGTCTCAGCCAGGTTGCCAGGCTGCATGCGGATGCTGACGCGGGAGAACCAGTCTGCATATTTGGTGAGTACCAGGGGTTCTATTTCATGATGAAGGGAAAAAAAGTTGTAGTCGGCCACCACCCCGATGACCCTTCCAGGTATGGTCCAGACGATGATTTCCTTGCCGATGGGGTCATCCAGTCCAAGTTTCCGTGCCGCTGTTTGGTTGATGATGAAGCTGGCCGAATCGGTCCGCATTTCCGGGTCGAAGTCCCTGCCTTCGATCAGTCGGATGCCAAACGTTTCCAGGTAATCGTGCTGCACCCGGTTTTCGTGTATCAGGATGGCCGTGGAGGGGTCGTCACCCCTTTTATAACAATTCTGGGCACTGCGTTGCTGTCCGGGTATGCTTTCTGATGCGGCAACAGAAATGATGTTTGGATTTTGCAGCAACTCTGCCTTCAGGCTTTCATATGAGCTGGTAAGCGCCCCGGTAAGGTTTGTCACCGTCACCACGTTTTCCCGGTCAAAGCCCAGGTCCTTGTGCTTCATGTAGTTGACCTGGCGGTGGACCAGCAGCAGCGAGGCGATCAGGAAAATGGAGATGGCAAACTGCAGGCTGACCAGAATTTTTCGCAGGGCATGCTTGCCCCCTGCCCCATGCTGGGTGCCTTTCAATACCACGATGGGTTCAAAGCGCGACAGGTAAAAGGCCGGATACATTCCCGAGAGCACGCCGGTCAATAGTACGAACAGGACAATGCCTCCAAGCACCAGCGGGTTTTCCCAGTAAATTAGGCTGAAGTTCTCATCCACCAGATGGGAGAATGGCGTGATTAGCAATTCGTTCAGCAGGAGGGCCAACACAAAGGCGATCAGACTGACAATTAACGATTCCCCGATGAACTGCCTGACAAGGTCATGCTTGTTGGCCCCAATCACCTTGCGCATGCCGATCTCCCTTGCCCTTTTCTCGCTCTGTGCGGTGATCAGGTTCACATAGTTGAAGACCGCGATGAGCAGGATGAAAAAGGCCAGGAAGGAGAAAATATACACATTGCGGATGTCTCCCC
>SLNU01000362.1 GCA_007132865.1 Bacteroidales bacterium
ATACGCCATCCTGGGCTATATCCTTAGGAATAATTCGCCCAACGTTATAATGCTATGAGTGCACATTTGCTGTAACTGTGGGTGCGTCTCTTTTGGTTTCCCAGCAGAGACGCACCCAACACAGATTTCCTATTCCATTTCGAATACACTGTCCAGAGGTGACTTGAACTTGAGGAGCATACCGCAATCCTGGCAGTACGCCGATTCTGCGTCTGGTTCCACTCCTTGCTCATGTCCACACTTACAGGTTGCGTATGCCGCATCCTCATCTACGTCGTACCTAGCTTTCGCTGCCATTGAGTGACCAACACCTTCGGTTCCACCCCTAGGCAGTTTTTTGCGGAAGTTAGAATACAACATATCCTTACATTGTTCACAAGCGTAGGCCCACGGTCCTCGGAGTGTTTTACCATCATAGACCGCTTTGTCCCCACAGAAATTACATGCTACATCTCTCATCACAAAATCCTCCATCTTGTTAGCAAACTCCGTACACAAGCACACCAGGTCGTTCGTTGGCCTCTTCTGAAAGCCAATTAAGGAAACATTCATCGGAGCAGAATACCAAATTATTCGGCTGCCAAATATCAAACTCCTTTGTCATTACCTGAGCCAGCACCCATTCTAAAGCCTCCTCACCACACTCAACAAAACTTGGGCAGCTTTCGATACAGCAGTGAAGGTCTCTTTCTGCTTTTCCCTCAAACGATCGGATTGGCTGCGCCAGTTTTATTCTATTCCTCATCCTTTCTGCTTTGTAGGCTTCATATCGGCGTAGCATCTCTTCCTGGTTATCTACTGGCATACCATTCTTCCTCGACCAATGGTAAGCCTCACCTATTCCTTCACCATCCATCAACATAGAGAATCACCTCCTTTTCTTTACTTTTTGATTTGCTGTGGACTACCACACATCTATGATTGTCGCATCCGAGTCTACTAACCACTCTTCCAAACACCAATAGGAGCAGAAGTTGGCTATCTTCTCTTCGGACAACTCTTCTGTTGTGTATAGGATTGTTTGATTGTAGAGCACATTCGGCTCTTCTCCACAGTTAGCACAGTGGTAATCTGGATTGCAGCTCATTATTGAAACCTCCATCCTGCGCGTATGCGCGTAAATAGGAGCCGCACGCGCGAGGCGTGCAGCCCCTTTCCGACTTCTGTTTCGGTTGTGGGCTAGAACCCAAGGTCATCGAGCGTTATGAGTTTGGCAGCTTTTTTCTTAGTTACCTTCTCCGGTTTCTCGCCGAAGTTCGATAGTTGCGTTCTATGCCATTTGACTATCGCGGATATACGCCGAGTTATCCCCTTAAACTCTTCCCAGTCCGCGTAGCCCCCATTTTTTTCGACCATAGTTAACCGATGTTCCAGGGCTTCTATTCGTCCCTCTAACCTATCGGCCATAGTTCTGTGATGCTCTTCCATTACAGAACCTGCTTTTTCCAACCGCCTAATTTCGTTGGCGACGAGCCCGACATCTTTCCTCAGCTTGTCGAGTAACTTTAGCAAACCATTCAACTCTTCCATTTCTTGTACCTCCATCCTGTTACGTTGCTACAAGCGAAAGCGCGCTACATACGCGCATACGTACGCGAAAAAAAAGGAAGTAGGGGCGTGCGGGAGGCACACCCCTACCATATAGGAACGGAGTTCCTATTCGTTGAAGATGGAATCCATATCCAACTCTTCGGCGTCGGTATCGGAGTCCGTGGAATCAGCTACCCGTTGCATGGCAGCCAGATACAATTCATGGAGCTGCTTGTTTTTAGGCTCCTCGAAACCCTTCCGGAATTGGGCGGCGGTATAGTCGCCTTTTCCGTCCCGAGACCATTCCATGAATTGCTCCGCAGTCGCATTCTTTCCCATCTCCGCGAACACTGCCGACAGGGCTTCACAAAGCTCCCGTTTCCAGCCTCGCTTCGGAGCGGTACGACCCTCGGATGGAGTGAATACCGATGTCAAATCGTAGCCATTGTCACTGTGAAGCTCTTCCATACCATCGGCAGACGGTCGAGTAACGGCCCATTGCGTAGCAACGGATACCAGATACTTCTCGTCGCTAATGAATGTGAAGGAGTCTTGTACATGAATAGCCTTTTTCACACTATCGCCATTAACCTGCTCGGTCTTGACGATATTAAGACTACCCGTGACTTTGACTTTGCCCTCGTCGAGACGTTCCACCGTATCGATAGTGTAACGGTCTTTCGTAGCAATAGTCGGCAGTTCACTCTTCTTCACGTTCTCCGATACGACATTCTTTTCGATAGCCATTGCGCTATCCCTCCGTTCCAATCTACACCCTATTGTGTAGGTTGGGTCGTATCAAAGTTTTTAAACTGTAACCAGCGTTGTGTTGCACAACGCCTAACACCCGACCGATACCGAGAACCCGTATCGTGTCAGTGTGTCACGTATTGGCGAGACGCAAAACATAACGCAAGCACTGTGCCAACTTTCCTACCGTGCGTAACCTGTTGGTACACAACGATTTACAACAATATGCGAAAATCAATAAAACCTAGTGATTGTTGCAAGTTGGAAGCGAGTTTTTATTGATTTATGTCGTAACTTGTTGCAATACAACGATTTACGTATGTTTCATAATGAAACACTGATTGTAGCATGATGAAACACAGACCGTTCCATTATGGAACACGTGGAGAACCCGTCTTTTCTTATGTAGGAGATGCGCGCGCGTAGCAAGTTTTATGCCAATATGATCTTGGCATGGTTCTTGCTCTTCACGTGCGCGCGCGTAAATAAGGAGGCGCCCGCAGGCGCGCAGGCGCGTAAGAGCAATTTCTATGCCAAATCGCTCGTGCGCGCGTGCGTAGCAATAATCGTGCCAACTCGCGGTACGCGCGCGTAGGCGCAGGCGTGTGCGCAGGCGTGTGCGCGGCCGAGACCCCCGTATGGGGGGCTACGGTTGAGGGTCGGCTATAACGTACCTCACTGTTACAATTTTTCTAGTTTTCGGTATAAAGTTATAAGGTTATAATTTTTGTAATATGTGCTCGTAGCACGTATTCAAGAAATATATCCTTATATCCATATATTTTTGCGATATGTGCCCATAGCACGTATTGCAAATATCGGCACCAACGGTGCCATTGGCACACTTGCCCTCCAAACCCTCAATATGGTATAATAAATATGGCAGTACACCTGCAACTTCGTGTCAACTAGTGGGATAAGGAGCTATGCCACATATAACAGAACAAAAATCTCCTCCAGCAAAGCATCAAATCCAGAATATTCAGGATAAGACTAGGGAGATTGCCCGATACGCGATGATTGGCGCTTCCAACGAATCTATCGCTAAGAAGTTGGGAATGTGTCGGCAGCAAATCAGTGCGATTAGGAACAGTAGTATCTTCCGTCGGTATATGGATGAGCTACACGCTATGCGTGACCAGGCGTTCATCGACAACACTCGGGAATTG
>SLNU01000068.1 GCA_007132865.1 Bacteroidales bacterium
GACTTTCTGCTGGCAGAAAAGGAGTACATCCCTACATTGCAGTGCATTCAGGCTCTTCATTGTAAAGGGGACATGTCCCACCTGATCCGCTTTTCCCCAAAGGGGAATAAAACCGGTTTTGGAATTGGGGAACTGGCCGAAAGGACCCTGACTGAAACCGGATCGGCAATGACGGCTTTTGTGGTGCTTGCAGAGGTTGACGGACTCGTAGGGGCGGGCTTGATCCGATCGCCCGGGCTGTTGAATGAGGACCGTGCCGTACCTTTTCCGGAGGTCAAAGAGTGGATTTCATTCTGCGGGGAACGGGTGCATTTGGGGCAGTTGGCGTTGGTAGTCGGACTGGCAGCCAGGCGGCAGGACGGCAAAAGTCCCATGTTGCTTCCGGCTTCGGGCTTTTCCCCGAACTTACACCTGCATGCACATGCAGCGGTATTTCCTTACCAGTCACTGGAGTCAGGCAACATCTCCCTGAACGGAATTACCGGGAAATTATTTAACGGACCACCCCCGTTGGCGTTACTGCACCTGGTTGAAGACAGCCGGCCGGTAGTCGGACTGGGAGAAAGTGCATTCATTCGTGGGGCGTGCTGGTTTGCAGCCATCACCAACGAAAGGGAGGACAGCATATGGGAATAGTGCTAAGCGCATTTACAATTGGGTTGATCCTGGCGGCGCTTACCATGGGCATGCTGATCAGTTTCCGGATGGTTCGTTTCACGGATATCACGGTGGATGGCTCGCTGACCCTGGGAGCAGCGGTGGCTGCCGTGGCCATCGTCAACGGCTGGTCACCCTGGCTGGCTACACTCCTGGCGGTGATTTGCGGAGGCGTGGCAGGGATGATTACAGGCTTGCTGTATACGCGATTCAACATCCAGATGATCCTTGCAGGGATCCTGATGATGACCGCCTTGTATTCCGTCAACCTGCGCGTTATGGGCCGCAGCAACATCCCTTTGCTGGACACTGCAAGCGTTTCCGATACCACCGGATCGCTGTTTACTGCCTTTTCGCCTGACATATCGCGAATCAATATCCTGGGATGGCCAGTGTCGGTCAGCGACTTTTCGGTATTTGCAACCGCATTGCTTGTTTGTGTCATCACGGGGGGTTTATTGCGGTACTTTCTGCTGACCCATATGGGTACGGCATTGCGCGCCACCGGGGACAACCCGCAAATGGTGAGGGCGCAAGGAATCAATCATAAGGGCATGACTGTTCTGGGCCTTAGCCTGTCAAACGCCCTGGTGGCACTGTCAGGAGCCTTGCTGGCGCAGTACCAGGGATTTGCCGATGTACAGATGGGCATCGGCATGATGGTATGGGGGCTGGCCAGTATCATCATTGGGGAGGCCTTGGTGGGCACTCGCAGCATTGGCATTACCATCACCGGCGCCATTTTGGGCACCATCTTTTTCAGGCTGCTGATTGCCATTGCCTTGAGGTGGGGGTTGAATCCCAACGACCTGAAGCTGGTAACGGCCTTGTTTGTGTTCATTGCCCTGGTGGCCCCTATCTGGGTGAAGTCACTGCGAAAAAAGATCTGGGGAGGACTGGGATATGCTTAAAATAAACAATCTGTTCAAAACCTTTGCACCCGGCACGGTCAACGAAGTGTGTGCCCTGCATGACGTCAGCCTGCACATCGAGGAAGGGAGTTTTACAGCCATCATAGGCACCAATGGTTCGGGGAAAAGCACCTTGCTCAATGCCGTGGCGGGTGGCTTTGAACCTGATAAGGGCCGCATTGTACTGTTCGGTAAGGATATTACTTTTTGGCCGGAACACAGGAGGGCCTCCCTGATCGGGCGTGTGTTTCAAAACCCTTTTGCAGGAACGGCGGCCGGCATGAGCATTGCTGAAAACATTTCCCTGGCCATGCACAGGGGAAAACCCAGATCGCTCAAAACTGCCCTCTCTTCCGGGGTGCGGGAAGAGATCGCCGAACGGATAAAGACCCTAAGAATGGGACTGGAAGACAGGTTGAACAATCCCATCGGGACTTTGTCAGGAGGCCAGCGACAGGCATTGACCCTTCTGATGGCCACCTGGCTGAGGCCGCAGCTCTTGTTGCTCGATGAGCACACCGCCGCACTTGACCCGAAAACCGCTGCAAAGGTGGCGGAGGTCACCCGGGAGATCATCTCCAGGGAGAAACTAACTGCGCTGATGGTGACCCACTCCATGCAGCAGGCCATCGACTTGCCCGATCGCATCATCATGATGCACCGCGGCCGGATTGTGGAGGATTTAAAAGACGAGATGAAGGCCCGGGCAAGAATCTCCGATCTGATGCAAACCTTCGAACGGGTGCAGAAGCTGGACCTTTTCGACAGCACCGTAGCCGAGGTCCTGGAACAGCAATATATGTAGAAGGGATCCGGCGGGAGCCGCAAACCTGGATCCGGACATTCCTGTGCAGGACCTGCAATCCGAATCAGTCCACAGACGTCCGGGAACCACCCTTACATTCCCAGCAGTTTTACCGAAAACATCCACTCCCCCTGCGATGCTTGTCCGCGCTCAAAGCGGCGGGCGTACCCGGCCGACCAGGTGGTTTTCATATAGGAGAGCAGCACCAGCTCGATGTCGGTCTGAATGCCAAGGTTGAACAAATTCCGTCGGAGTTCCTGGCGGTCAGGATCGGTGGCCAGGTGTGTCCCAAACAAGGAGGTGTAGACCGAGGTAGGATACACCCAGGTGGTCCCAATGTTACGCGTTCGCATGGGCCTGAGGTTCAGTTCTCCCATGGTGCGGACAAAACTCCGGGCCGGGATGGCATCGATGTCGGCGCCAGGGAATGCCATGGTGCCACGGTATTGCCTGGCATCCCGCCAGTCCACATAATTATTCCTGAATCCCCCAAGATAGAAATACGACAGGGGCGAGTTCCTGTCCCCGAAGGACTGTCCGACACTATTCCTTATCCAGAAGCTGGTATTTCTTACGCGGGGAAGCAGGAATCCCACATCCTGGTTGGAACGGATGGAGGCATAAAAATCATTTCCGGCATAAATGGTGTTGCCGGATACCTCCCAGCGGAAACCCTTTTCATCATCAATGCCGCCCAGCGTGGTCCGCAGCCTGGACAATTCAAAACCGGCGTTGGCCATCTGAAAATCCCGTATGGGGGTGGCGACGTTCTGGTACTGGGGCAACACTTCCAGGTCTCCGTAAGTGTGGAGTCCCATCACCCAGGACCACCGGAGGGGATGTCTCAGATAGTTGAATTTTCGGTAGGATAATCCGGCGGCATAACCCGCACGGCTTCGTTTGGTCGGACCAAACAGGTCATAAAAGTCGGTTTTGTTCCAGGAGGCAGTCAATTGCCAGTTCCAGTATGTCCAATCCAGGTCTGCATGCAATTGTTGCCTGCTTTCGTATGGACTCCAGGGCGAAGCACCCAGAAAAACATTCAACTGGCTGATGCCATGGGGGTCGCGGAC
>SLNU01000336.1 GCA_007132865.1 Bacteroidales bacterium
GGTCCACCGCCAGCACCGCCAGCTTGTGTCCCCGGCCGGTCAGGAATTTTCCGAAAGCCTCGATAAAAGTGCTCTTCCCAACCCCGGGCACTCCGGTAATGCCGATTCGCAGCGACTTGCCAGAATGGGGGATGCATTGCTCGATGATGCGCTGGGCCATGATGCCGTGCCCGGGCAAGGAGCTTTCGACCAGTGTAATGGCCTTGCTCAGCATGACCCGGTCACCGCCCAGTATGCCTTCCACATAATCCCGCTCGGTCAGCGGCTGCCGTTGCCGCTGCCGGAACGCCCGGGCCGCCTCCTCGTTGATTGAAGACGGAGGCTCGATGCCCGTGTTTACTTTGAGGGCGGACGGGACTTTGGCCGACGGGGTCCTGTCGGACGGGTCCTTGGCGGAAGGGTCCCTGGAGGCCGGATGGCGTTGCTTTGCTGGCATAGAGCAAAATTAATCTTTTTAGATTAATTGGTATCTTTGTGCTTATACCAAACGGTTCTGCCGAATGAAAAAAACCTGTGTTTCCCTGATGCTCTCCATCGTGTTGTTTTTTGTCCTGCAAAAGGATGCCACAGCCTGGTCAAAACATCCGTTGATGGCATATCCCATATTGGAGTCGATGCCTGCTGTTGCGAATGCCGATCCGGTAATGGCGAAGACCTTGCTGCAATTTTTACTGGAAGAGGAACAGGGCCTTGAAGAGCTACTGGCAGCACATGAGGTTTGGGCACGGGAACACATTCCTTCCTATGCACCGCGTCCCGAGAACCTTGCGTTTTCAGCCACCGGCAATGCGGGGGACATCCTGAATCGTTTTTATACGGCCATCCGCATCAACCCAAATGTGAAAAGGGTGCTTTACCTGCATTTGCTTCCCGGTCAGGATAAAGGAGACAGGGAAGAGGTGCATCCCAGTGAACTGACCACGCTGACCACTCTGTATGAGATGCTGTTCACGACCTTTGTGCGTCTGCAGGAGGGGGAGATGGTCCGGCCAATGGATGTGCTGGCCACGGCGACCGAGGAACCAGACTACGGCTTTGACCTGGGTTTGTTCACCGACAATGGTACTACGTACGGACAGACGTATGGGTTCGGGGAGCAGTCTTTCGGGAATCCCGGACTGGAATATGGGACCCAGGCGCCGTTCCATATGGGCTTTTACCACGAGTCGTGGTTGGTGTTTGCCGCGGCGCCCTTTTTGAAGCGTACCTATGTGGAATACCGCATCCACCTCTTCAAGACCCTGTCAAAGTATGCGTTCGATGTTGGTCAGGATTACTGGGGCTGGCGGTTTATGGGATGGACCATGCACTACCTGAACGATATGTCCATGCCTTACCATACCACAGTCATGCCGGCAAAAAGGCCACTGGGCATGATCTGGATCAACCTGAAGGCCATGCTGGGCTTTCCGCGCAGCATCGACAATGCCGTGCAGCTGTTGTCGAACCGCCATACGGTCTATGAGCAGTTCCAGTGGAAGGTCCTCAGGCAGGCACACCTGTCAGGCGATGCGGAACACCCGTTTCTTGCGGCCCTGGCCAATCCGTTGGAGATGGTCCCCTACGACAATGAATTTCCGCGCGAAGTAGCCGCCCGTGAATCCAACCGGGCTGCCCGGCGCAATGACCGTCTGCTGCGAAGGTATGTTCCGGCTTACCTGGTATCCGACCCCAAAAACGAGATCGCAGGCAGTCACGAACTGGATGATTTGCTGGATGTGATCCTGGCTGAAGAGGGTCCGGAGGCCATAGAGGGTTTAACCCAAATGGTCGCGGAGCGCTTCCGGGCGCTGAGCATGCACACCCGCAGCTTCGTCAACCATATGATGGCCCACAAAGCGGACTGAACACAATTCAATCACAAAACAAGGGGGTAAACCCGAAGGTCTTCCCGTCGAACAGGCCTTTATCACTCAGTTTTAATTCTGGGATGACCAGCAGGGCCATGAAGGAAAGGGTCATAAAGGGGGAGGTAAGGGGGCTGCCCAGCTTTTTTGCCTCCCCGTCAATTTCCTTGTAAAGCCTGGCCGTTTCATAGCCGTCTGCCTGGGTCATGATGCCTGCCACGGGCAGGGGCAGTACCTGTTGTTGGCTGCCGTTGGCCAGGGCAATGCCTCCCTTGCATTCCACCAATAAGTTGATGGCCGTGCCGATGTCATCGTCGTTGCAACCCACCGCAATGATGTTGTGGCTGTCGTGGGCCACCGTGGAGGCGATGGCTCCGCGCTTCAGGCCAAAGCCCAGGATAAACGCCAGGGCCGGTTCCGATTCCCGGTAGCGGTTCAGGCAAACCAGCTTCAGCAGGTCCTGACCGGGATCTGCGTTTACGCATCCGTCTTCTACTGCCAGGTCCAGGCAAAGCTCCCTGGTCACCAACTGCCCGTCCAATGCCTGGATTACGCGGACTTTCCTGGTCAGACCAGCCGGATGGACCGGACCTGCCGGATCACCTGTGTCTGCCATGGCAGGATTGCCGTCCCCCGTCTCACCGGGGCTGTCGGAGCCTGCGTTTGCGGGATTGGCATTGCTTGACGCTGCGGGATTGGCATTGCCTGCCTTCACCTTCAGCTGATGGGGCCCGACCGGCCGGCAGTTGAACCTGTTGGGCGACTGGCCCTTGGTGGAGGCCAGCAGCGACCGGCCATTCTCTGCCACTTTCTTGCCCCCGATCCATGTCTGCAAGACCTGCAGGTCCTGCAAATTGTTCACCACGACCATGTCTGCCACGTCCCCCTCCTGAAGCAAGCCGGAGTCGAGTCCGTAATGTTTCACAGGGTTCAGTGTGACTGCCCGCAGCACATCGAACAGTTCATGGCCTTTATCCAGTGCCCGCCTGATCAGCTGGTCCATATGCCCCTCTATCAGGTCGTCGGGATGCTTGTCGTCTGAACAGAACATGACCATCTGCGGATGGGAGGACAACAGGGGGGCAAGCTCATCGAAGTTTTTAGCGGCACTTCCCTCACGGATGAGGATTTTCATGCCCAGGGCAATTTTTTCGAGTGCCTCCTCTATGGTGAAACACTCATGGTCGGTGCTGATGCCGGAAGAAACATACCGCTGAAGCTCACTGCCGGCAATGCCGGGTATATGTCCGTCGATCACTTTTCCCGACTCCCGGGCATGCCGCAGCTTGAGATGCACGTCTCCGTCGCCGTGGATCACCCCGGGAAAATTCATCATCTCTGAAAGGTATTTTATTTCCGGCTGTTTCAACAATTCCCGGATGTCGTCGGGGGTGATGACCGCGCCGGAGGACTCATACGGAGTTGCCGGGACGCAGGAGGGTGCTCCGAAGTTGAACCTGAACGGCACCTTTTTGCCGTTTTCAATCATAAAGCGCACCCCTTCCATGCCCAGCACATTGGCGATCTCGTGCGGGTCGGAGACCGAGCCCGTGGTGCCATGGACAA
>SLNU01000120.1 GCA_007132865.1 Bacteroidales bacterium
GACACATTATCGCAAAGGAGATGAATTTTGAGCTTCGCAAACTGGACATTGACATTGAAGGCAACCTGAATCCCAACAAATTGTTCGGGAAGTGCAATAAAGACAGGGCGGGCTACAAGGAGATCACTGTGGTGATGAACCCCGATTGCGATGCAGACCCCGATACCCTCCAGAAGTGGATGCACGAAGTGGAAGCCCGCTGTCCGGTTAGCGACAACATCCAAAACAACACCAGAGTAAAAGTAGCTGTGGCCTTGTAATAGTTGTTTCCATAAACTTCACCTTTTTGTTTTAGTTTTGGCCCCCGCAGAGGTTCATCTTCTGCGGGGTTTTTTTATATTCGACAAGCAAATCAAAGACCAAGCATGAACCGCCGCATCCTCCGGCTTGCCGTCCCGAACATCATCAGCAACATCACGGTGCCGCTGCTGGGCATGGTCGATCTTGCGCTCATGGGACACCTGGAAAACAAGGTCTATATCGGGGCGGTGGCGCTGGGCGGCATGATCTTCAATTTTATTTACTGGGGATTTGGTTTCCTGCGCATGAGCACCAGCGGCTTTGTGGCCCAGGCATTCGGGAGACGCGACTTTCCGGAGGTGATGCTCAACCTGGCCCGTCCGCTTGGCGTGGCGCTGATTTCGGGAGTCGGACTGGTCATTCTGCAAATCCCCATTGCCGCCCTGGGATTCTGGGTCATCGAAAGCAGCGCAGAGGTAGAGGCGCTTGCCCGGCAATATTTCCACATCCGCATTTTTGCCGCCCCGGCCACGATTTCGCTTTATGCGTTCAGCGGCTGGTTTATCGGCATGCAGAACACCCGCATCCCGATGGTCATCGCCATCACGATAAACCTGCTGAATATCGGTTTCAGCTTGTTTTTTGTTCGTGGGATGGGCATGGCGGCCGACGGCGTGGCCCTGGGCACGGTGATCGCGCAGTACATCGGCTTGTTCCTGGCCATTCTTTTTATGCGGAGATACTACGGACGATTTCTCAGGTACTTTGACCGGGGCAAGGTGTTCGAACGCGCAGCCCTCTGGCGGTTCTTCCATGTGAACAAAGACATCCTGATCCGAACCCTCTGCCTGATTCTGGCCCTGTCATTCTTCACAGCAAAATCGGCCAGCATGGGAGACACCCCACTGGCCGTCAACTCCCTGCTGTTGCAGTTTTTTATGTTCTTCTCCTTCTTTATCGATGGCTACGCCCATGCCGCAGAGGCACTCACGGGCCGGTTCATCGGGGCCGGCAACAAACCGGCGCTGCTGAAAAGCATCCGGCTGTTGTTTATCTGGGGAGCAGGCGTATCCGCAGCGTATACACTGGCATACCTGTTCGGCGGGGAAAGCATTCTAAGGCTATTGACCAGCAATGAGGAGATTCTTGAAGCCGCCAGGCCATACCTTATCTGGCCGGTGCTTGTGCCCATGGTGGCTTTTTGGGCCTTTTTGCTTGACGGCATATTCATCGGGGCCACCGCTTCGGCGGCCATGCGCAACTCCATGCTGATCTCCACGCTGGGCATATACTTCCCAGTCTACTACCTGTTGGCACCACACCTCGGGAACAATGCCCTATGGCTGGCCCTGCTGGTGTTTCTCGGTGCCCGCGGCATTACGTTGGCGTTGATGTTGAAAAAGGCAGTGATTAACCCTGTTCAATCATCGTCTGGAAGCGCTGCTGAAGCTCCGGATCACTCTGGATCTGCATAGAGATCACCTGGTAGCGCTCAACGGTAAGTCCGGCATCCACAATCAGGCCTTCCATCTCTCCTTGAATCTCTATCTGTATCTGTTCAATTTTACCAGAGGCTGCCTGAAATTTCTCCATTTCCTCTTCGGTGGCTTCCACTTCCTGGTTGGGGTCCTGCATGGCCTGCATGATCTCGACAAAGCGCGGCACCTCCATGTCCTCCTCCTGTATCGCACCCATCATCTGCTGCTGCGCCATCTGGTCGATCATCTGGACCTGCTGAACAGCAGTAACAAACTGTTTTAGTTCATTGTCGGATATTTCCTCCTGCGGCTGCACCTGGGCCATCACCCCTGCACCTGCAAATAGAAAGAATAGGAAAAATCCGGAAAGTCTTTTTGTGAAAAGCATCATGATAATTTTTGGTTTTATAAAAAAAAATAAAGAAAACCGGGTTTCGGCTTTCTTTCATGTAAATCCCTGATTGCTATGGGGTTCCGCACCTGAGACCCCAAATAAAACAAGAACACACCACGAAGGTAAGGTTCTGGTGTGGTACGGCCATACAGATTCTATTAAAAAACCTTAAAATCAGGGGTGATCTGTGGTGAATATTCTTCCGCAAATCTGGATTTCAGCATTTTACAAATAGCTACAGGCAATCTGAAAGGTTATTCCCGCATCTGCCTTTCGTAATACCGGGCACGCTCCTCGTCGTTGAAGCGGGTATAGATATTGCGCAAGAAGCTGGCCGTCTCCCTGCTGGGTTCAAGCTCATACAGCCTCAGGAAGTGACCCAGGGCGGTGCGAAACGCACGGTTCATCACTTCGTAGGCCTGCAGCAGCTGGTTGTACTGCTGGTGGGTGCGGTTCTGCTCATAGGCACGGGTCTCCCGCTCGTGGATATCCACGGCCCGGTCAAAATACATCCGTCCGAGTCGGTTCAGGGCATCGGTATTATCGGGGTTCAGCCTGAGCAAGTCCGCAGCAATTTCATTGGCTGTTTCCTCGTTCCCCAGGGCCTGATTTACGGTAAAATATTTATTCAGCAAGGACTCATTCCCGCTGGCCTCCGCTTCGATCTGCGGCCAGAGCTGCAGGGCCCCTTCCCAGTTCATGCTTTTTACCAGGGTTTCAAAATAGCGCAGCCTGAGCACATCGTATTCCGTGCCCTCCGGATAGTCTTCAATGTAGACCTCCAGGCTGGTAATCTCCCGGCTCAGGTTGTCGATTTCCCGATAAGCCTTCGCCAGGGCAGCGAACACCTCTGCCCCGGCACCGCGGTCATGGCGAATGGGCTCCAGGTAGTCCAACACCTTCCCGGTTTTTCCCAAGGCATGGGCAGAGAGTCCGGCCCCGCGGAAATACACCCCGTCGACTTCTTCATCCCTGCTCCGCTTGTCTTCGATCAGGGTTTCGTATTTGGCCAGTGCCATTTCATAATCGCGCGCCAGAAAAGCCTCTTCCGCCGCCAGTGCGGCATCTGCTTCTGACGGCAGGGAGCGCATGGTGGTGCAGCCGGCAAGAATTGCAGCTATTAAAAAAATGAAAAAATATTTGGTATGGGGCATATGATAAAAAGTTTTGGTCCGTCTGCGTTAAACGCGCGCGAAGATGAGAATGATAATGACGAGCGTGCGCTGAACAATGCGTAGCTATGGGTCCGGACAAAGGGGCCAAAGATACAAATTATTCATTTTCCAGCTCCCCCTC
>SLNU01000105.1 GCA_007132865.1 Bacteroidales bacterium
GGCTGGTGAACCAACCATTGCAGTGTACCACGTCCGGGGCCCAGTTCAGTTTTTTCACGGTCTCAATGACCCCACGGGTGAAGAAGATGGCCCTTTCATCGTTATCGGGAAAATATTTTCCCGTCTTACCCAATAGGGTAAATTTCCGCTGAAAAAAGTCATCGTTGTCAATAAAATAGATTTGCATTCGGGCCGATTGTATCGAAGCCACCTTGATGATGAGTGGATGGTCTGCATTATTGATAACCAGATTCATCCCCGAAAGCCGAATCACTTCATGCAATTGATTCCGCCGTTCATTGATGCAACCATATCTCGGCATGAAGGTACGGATCTCTTTTCCCTTTTCCTGTACTCCCTGCGGAAGGTGCCGGCCAATATGGCCCATGGCGGTCTCCTTGAGGTAAGGGGTAATCTCTTGCTGCACAAAAAGCACTTTGGGTTTTTCCATAAAACTACCTGATTGATTGAATGAATTCTAATATGCAAAAATACAGTTTTTTTTGGTCATTTTCAACAAATACTTATAGCTTTGCAGGTTTGTTTTTCCGGTAAAAACCTGTACGCTCCCTGCATACAACACACCAAACCAACAAGATAGCACACAGACGCACGGGTTTTGCAGACAAAACCCAGCTGCGGGACTGCAAGAACATTCGTAAAAATAATTCGTTATAATTCAATAACTTGGAATGCTTTGAAAATTAAGATCGGACGCTATTTCCGGGTGTTGCTGTCGTTGTCTGCAGGTATCTTCTTGCTCTGGCTTATCGGGCGCGGGCAGGACGTGCAGCAGATCATTCGTGAGTTCAGGGAAGCCAACTATTTTTGGATCCTTATGGCCGTCCTGGTCACACTGCTCAGTCATGTACTGCGGGCCATAAGGTGGAACCTTCTGATTGCTTCAATGGGTTACCCGGTAAGCACAAGCCGCACTTTCCATGCCCTCATGACCGGATACCTCTCAAACCTGGCCGTCCCACGCCTGGGTGAGCTAACCCGCTGCCTGGTGCTAAGCAGGTCAGGCAAGCCGCCTGTCAACACCCTGGTAGGTACGGTGGTAATCGAACGGGTGTTTGACATGCTATGCCTGATGACGATCGTCATACTTACCATTGCCTTTCAATTCGAATTCCTGCGGGAATTTCTCGATCAGCTCGTAGTCGGACCCTTGCAAAGCCGCTGGGCCGGAAAGCTTTGGATGCCGGTCCTGGTGATCGTGGTCGGATTGGCCCTGGCTGCAATGGCCCTGCTGGCGCTGCGAAGGAAGCTGAAAACCGCGACTGAAAATGGGATATTCTTTAAACTGAACCGGCAGGTCCACGGGGTGAAAAGCGGTATAAAGACCATTGCCCGTATGGATAAAAAAATGTTGTTCCTTGCCTATTCGGCAGGGATTTGGGCGTTGTACTTCCTGACGGTATACCTTTGTTTTTTCGCCATCTCGTCCACTGCCCACCTTGGGGTCGCCACCGGCATCACCCTGCTGGCAGTCGGGAGTCTGGGCATTGTGGCCCCCGTTCCCGGCGGGATTGGGACCTACCACTTCCTGACCATCGCCACACTGACCCAATTGTATGCCATTGCCCCGGAACCAGCCATCTCCTACGCCTATATTTCACACGCCATCCAAATGCTGGTAATTATCGTCACCGGGACACTGGCCTGGATACTGATCACGCTGGAACAAAGGAAACAAAAAAAGCAAATCCGGGAATAAGTACTCCCCATGAACAAGTTCACAGGCATTAACGTTTATTTTGCACGATGTCAGCAACAATGGACCATATCACAAGCAAGGTGTTTAAAGATCTTCCCGGGTTTAAGGAGAAGCTCTCCAAGTGGAGAAAGTACGGTACAAAGCTGGTGTTCACCAACGGCTGCTTTGACCTGCTCCATGCCGGACACATCGATTATCTTTCCAGGGCAGCCGACCTTGGTGACGTGCTGATAGTTGGTCTCAATACAGATGCGTCTGTCAGGCGGTTAAAGGGTATGGGCAGGCCCGTAAACGACCAGCATTCAAGGGCCATTCTGCTGGCTTCCCTGGGTTTTGTGGATGCAGTGGTTTATTTTGAGGATGACACTCCTTTTTCCCTGATCGAAGCAATCCTGCCAGACGTGCTGGTAAAGGGCGGGGATTACAAAGAGGCAGAAATTGTCGGATCTGACATCGTAAAGGCAAAAAATGGTAAGGTTGTTGCAATAGACTTCCTTGAGGGGTACTCAACCAGTGCCACAATCCAAAAAATCAGAAATTAAACATGCAAGAATCCCCCCGTAGTAACAAGCGGTTTAACATATACCTCCCAATTCTGTTCGCGGCCATCCTGGTAGTTGGTTTTTACCTTGGCCTGCATCTGCGGACACCGGCTGACGGGCAACCGGAAAAGAAGTTCTTTTCCATTGGCTTTGACAGGAGCGACAAGATTAACAACGTGATCAATTACATCCACGATTCCTATGTGGATAGTATCGACCGTGAGCACCTTACGGAAGAGGTCATAATGAATGTATTGAGAGATCTTGACCCCCACTCGGCCTATATTCCGGCATCCGAGTTCCAGGAAATGAATGACCCGCTTATGGGAAGCTTTGAGGGCATCGGAATAGAGTTCAACATGATCACCGACACCGTTGTTGTTATCAGCCCCATAAGTGGCGGACCCAGTGAGCGGGCAGGCCTCATGGCCGGCGACCGCATCATAGCCGTGGAGCATGAGCCCATCGCCGGGGTGCGCAAATCGACCAATGATGTGGTTTCGATGCTTAAGGGCAAAAAAGGAACTGAAGTAAATATCTCCGTCCTCAGGCGGGGTGTTGCTGAGCCCATGTCATTTTACATCATTCGTGACAAGATTCCGTCTTACAGCCTTGACATTGCCTACATGCCGGGCGACGACATCGGCTACATCCGACTAAATAAATTTGCCGCCACCACCCACCAGGAGTTTTCCACCGCCCTCACTGGACTCAGGGAGCAGGGAATGGAGAAGTTGATTCTGGACCTCAGGGGCAACACGGGGGGCTTCCTGGATGCGGCCATCAACATCGCCGATGAGTTCCTGGGATCTCAGCAGCTGATCGTTTACACCGACGGGCGAAAGCGTGCCCGCAACTATGCCATTGCCCGCAGGCAGGGCGGGTTTGAAACCCAGCCCCTCGTGATCCTGATTGATGAATGGTCTGCCTCGGCCAGTGAAATTGTGGCCGGCGCGGTGCAGGACAATGACCGGGGTCTGATTATCGGGCGGCGGTCTTTTGGCAAGGGACTGGTGCAGGAACAGGTGCAACTGGGCGATGGCTCTGCCTTGCGGCTGACAGTGGCCAGGTATTATACCCCTTCGGGGCGCAGCATACAGAAAC
>SLNU01000241.1 GCA_007132865.1 Bacteroidales bacterium
CAAGTCTGAAACATCGTACCAGTTCCGGCCAGGGGCAAGCGGACCGGGTTTCTGCCATAGGACCTGTGCGCCCAGGGCATCTATCAATCGGACCTGCAGGATTTCCATGGCCGGACCAGCTTCCAGGAAAAACCTGCCAGAGGCGGGGTTGGGACCGACCCGTATGCTTATTTCCTCCCCGGGAACTGTCCTGGATGAAGTGGCATCCCCCGGATAGAGGAATACGGTATGGGAAATATTTTCGTCTCCGATTGTCAGCTCCCCCGTCTCCCCGAGGAATCCTTGCTTAGAAACCTGGTAAGACAAGGTCTCTCCCGGCTCTATGTCGCTGAATACGGCCAATCCTTCGCTGTCGGTGGTATTTTCTCCATTGCCTTCCAGGCTGACCAGCGCCCCATCAATCGGGGCCTCGTTGATGCCATGCAGCACCCTGAACACCACTTCTCTGGTTCCGGCAAGGGGTCCGAAATACAAAACCCCCTCCCTGACATACCAATGCGACCAGGTACCCCCGTTGCCGGTTTTCCAGTCGGCAAGGTCAAAAGTATGGCTGCCTTCGCGGTTGCCCGGTACCTGGTAAACCAGTAAGGCCTCCCCGTCATGGTCCCACGTCAGCGGCTCCCCGTCAGCACAGACTTCAGGGATGTTTCCACGGGAGTCAATGAAATAGGCATAGTCGTCATGGTCCGGACTTCCAAACACCCTTGCAAGTCCGTCTGCATCCACCCCCACGGCCGTGTACTCATTGATCCCAATTCCCCGTGCCGGCATGTCCCAGTCAGACACCATACGCGCCATAAAGGCCACATGCCGGCCTTCCCGGGTCATGCCGTCGCTTTCCGGCCGGTTGTAATGTGAGTCGGTGACCACATGTTCAAGATACGGGATGCTTAGAAATTCCCTTTCGAGGGTGACCCTGAAATGGTAGGGGTTTCCCAGGGCTTCGGACGACCATACCGTATTGTTTTGGGCCGAGTACACCACTTCTCCCAGCACTGCCAGTCCGGCACTCGTCCCGCCAACGGTGACCTGCTTCTCATGGATGAGGTAGTTCAGGGCATCATGCACCAGGGTGTTCTTCCAGTGATTGATGTAGTTCCACTGGTTGCCCCCGGCAATGAACACCGCTTCGGCTTCCTTCATGGCCTCATAAACATCCTGGCTGTTGGCCGCCGCACGGTCGGGGATCACGATGGTGGTTACGGAATTAACCGGTACACCCAGGCTGCTGTACAGGTAATTGTTGTAAGTGCCAGACCCGGAGGCCCTGATTACTACGATATCCCCGCCACCGGCCCGCTCCAGGAACCAACGCATTGCGTTATCGTTGTCACTGGCCCCGCCTGCCAGCAGGATGCCGGGCAAGGCTTCCGCACTTACATAATCATCCGCACCGGTGCGGAAAAAACTCTGTGCAGCAACCTGGTTAACCAATAATGCAGCCAGCGCCCAAACCGCAAACACCCTTGTATATTGTCCGATGAAAATTTGCATAAAATACATTCTAAAGATCATTGCTGCAAATTTAAGCATTTTGGGAAGCGGAGAAATCGAAGCAAAACAGTATTTTTGTTTGTAACAAAACAGCTCCCATGAAAAAACTGACAAAGGTTGTTGCCACAATTAGCGACCAGCATTGTGAACCGGAGTTCCTCAGTGCCATGTACGATGCCGGAATGGATGTGGTCAGAATCAATACCGCCCATCAGAGTCCGGAGCAGACACTCAGGGTGATGGAGAATCTTCGGAAGGTGACCGTTAAGGTGCCGATCATGCTGGATACAAAAGGACCCGAGATCCGGACCTGTGATGGGGAGGAGGATATCCCGGTGGAAAAAGGTCAGTTGATTCGGGTAATAGGCAATCCCGGAGTTCCTTCAACGCCCGCATATATCTCCGTGAATTATTCCGGATTCGTTGCGCACCTGCTGCCAGGGAAAAAGATCATGATTGACGACGGGGACATCGAAATGGTCGTGGAGGAAAAAGACGGGGATGTTTTGGTCTGCCGTGTGAACAACTCAGGTGTTATCAAGCCAAGGAAAAGCGTTAACCTCCCCGGCACCCAGGTGGACCTGCCTTCCCTGAATGAAAAGGACGTGGAGTATATTAACTTCGGCATCGGGCAAAATGTGAACTTCATTGCCCACTCCTTTGTCCGCAATAAGGAGGATGTGCTTGCCATACAGCGCATATTGGACGAGCATGACAGTCCGATTAAGATCATCGCCAAGATCGAGAACCAGGAAGGCGTTGACAATATCGAGGAAATTCTGGACCATGTATACGGAATCATGGTGGCCCGTGGCGACCTGGCCATTGAAGTGCCTGCCGAACAGATCCCTGTGATTCAGTCCCGGCTGATCAAGATGTGCATCCGCCGGAAAAAAGCAGTCATCATCGCCACCCAGATGCTGCACAGCATGATCCGCAACCCCCGGCCGACGCGTGCGGAGGTCAGCGACATTGCCAACTCCGTGTTTTCTGGGACCGATGCGATCATGCTCAGCGGGGAAACGGCGTTCGGGGCCTATCCCGTGGAGGCCGTCCAGATCATGACAAAAACTGCCCGGGAAGCCGAAAAAGGGAAGACCTTCAGCCTGGATACCAAGGTAATGCCCCACGACAATCAGATCTCGGTGTTCCTGTCCAAAACGGCGGTCCGATCCATACAGCGTCTCAATACCAGGGCCATCATCACCGATACAGATACGGGGAAGACCGCCAGGTACCTTTCCGCATTCCGCGGCAGGACACCCATTTATGCGCAATGTTACGACAAGCGGGTCATGCGCGACCTGGCGCTGAACTACGGGGTATTCCCGGACTTCATGGAGGTTGAGACCTCCAAGAAGGAATTTACCCAGGCTACCCTGACCCGTCTAATCAAGCTGGGCGAGATCGATCCGTCTGACCTGGTCTGCGTGTTGGCTGGGAACTTTGGAAAAAAAGCCGGACCATCTTTTGTGGAGGTCAGTACTGCGCAGAGTATGCTTTCGTTTGACAAACCGGATTGATCTCAACGGGGCCTTAACCACCTACCTGTATGAAGGCAGAAACAAAAAAGGAAATGCTCGATCGGATCCGGGAAGCCATCCAGGAGCAGCAGCGTGATTATTTGCTCAGCGAGTTAGAAGACTTGTACCCGGCAGATATTGCCGAGATTATAGACGAACTGAGCCTGGAGGAAGCAAAGTATCTTTATACCCTGATCGAAAAGGAAGAGGCGGCCGCTGTCCTGATGGAGCTGGAGGACGATGTCAGGGAAAGATTCTTGTCATCCTTCTCCACCCAGGAGATTGCACATGATTTTATTGACAACCTCGACTCGGATGATGCGGCTGACCTGATCAATG
>SLNU01000234.1 GCA_007132865.1 Bacteroidales bacterium
ATGTTTTGTGGGAGCGCAGGAAGACCTGTGCCAGGCTGAGGATGCCTGCCACCAGCATGACCACCAGGGTATACTCCCGGTGGGTGTTGAAAACAGCAAGCAACAGGAACAGGATGCCTGATCCGACAGCCACCCAATAAGACACAGCAGGAAAAACCAATTGTGGCAAAAAATACCGGATTACCTCATAGGAGAAAACCACACAATAGGGAATCACCACGAAAAACAACCATTCCTCCACCGGAAGGTTCCCAAGGAAGAGTCCGCTTACATAGTCATGGTTGAATGACCAGACACCGCGGTGGGTAAAAACGATGTCCCACGGAATGAAAACCAGCATCTGCACTGCAATGCCGGCGAACAAGGCCGGCCACAGGCGCCGGAAACGGATGCGCGGTTCAAAGCTCCGAAGCATGGGTATGAGAATGCTGCCGGCCAGTAGCAGGGCATAGGTCCATTTTTCCATTTTGCAATCGTTAAAAATCCATTTGCTGAGAATATCCTACTAACACCCGGCAGGAGCTTTTTGTTTGGAAAACCACTGTGTCGAATTTTTCCGTATTTTAGACCGCGATGGCCAGTGCAGATTACCTGGCTGTCATACGATCACAGAAAAATTATCCGACAATAAAACATGGGAATATTTTTTGCCACTGCCGTTATCATGCTCTGGGGGGCGCACCTGGCCTGGATGCTTTTCTTCCTGCCATTTTCCCCTGGCAATCCCTGGATGTATTTACACATCCTGCTGCAGGCCTATTTGTATACCGGCCTGTTCATCACTGGCCACGATGCCATGCACGGGAACATCTCCCGGAAAAAATGGGTGAACACCCTGTTCGGGAACCTGTCCACTTACCTGTTCGCTGGCTTGTCTTACAAACGCCTGAGAAAGAACCATGGATTGCATCACAAACACCCGGCAGAAGCAGGGGATCCGGACTTCTATGTGGGCTCACAGAATTTCGTGAAGTGGTGGGCCGTGTTCATGTGGCGCTACCTAAGCATCGTTCAGCTGGTGATCATGGCGGTGGTGTACAACCTGCTGATCCTGGCATTTTACGAACTGAAGGTGTTGATATACTGGGCCTTGCCGGCCCTGCTGGGCACCATGCAGCTGTTTTGGGTGGGGGTTTACTGGCCGCACCGGCTGCCCCATCTCCCCCCAATGGAACCACACAGGGCCCGTACCCAGCGCAAGAACCATTTCTGGGCCATGCTGAGCTGTTATTTTTTCGGATATCACTGGGAGCACCACCAGGACCCGCGCGTGCCGTGGTGGCGGCTCTATAGGAGCAAGCAAGCTGCAGACAACGGGCCGCAGCCTACTCCGGCACGGGACAGGTAGTTTTCTCCGGAAAGAGTCACAGGCTTGCCCTTGGGACGCCTTACCGGAGCTTCTGCATGCATTCCACCAGGCTATCCCTCCAGTGCGGGATCTCCAGTCCGAAATCCTTCTTAAGCCTCGATTTGTCCAGTACACTGTAGTGGGGGCGCGTGGCGGCCGCCTGTATGTCCTTGCTGAGGACCGGCACCAGTTTGCAGTTGATGCCGCCGATCTCCAGAATGGCCTTTGCAAAGTCATACCAACTGGCTACGCCTTCATTGCTGAAGTTATACACTTCTCCCCGCATTTTTGGGGGAACCCCGGGTATGATCTCCAGGATGGCCCGGGCCAGATCCCGGGCATAGGTGGGGGTGCCTACCTGGTCATATACCACGCGTAACTCTTGTTCGGTACGGCATTTCTCCAGGATGGTTTTTAAGAAATTATTGCCATGGCTGGAATACAGCCAGGAAGTGCGGATGATCAGGGCTTTTTTGGCATTAAAAATCACCTCTATCTCCCCTTCCAGTTTGGTCTTGCCATAAATGGTCTTTGGGTTGGCCGTATCGTTCTCGGTATAGGGTTTGAACCCCTTGCCCTCAAATACATAATCGGTCGAAACATGCACCATCATGGCTCCGGCTTTTGCTGTCGACTCGGCCAGAATCCTGGCAGCCATGGTATTCAGCAGGCTGGCCCCGGCACGATCCCCCTCTGCCTGGTCCACCGCCGTATAACCCACGCAGTTAATCAGGCAGGAAATGTCATTTTTTTTTAAAAACCTGGATACGGCTTCCCCATTGGTTACATCCAGCTCATCCTTATCTGTAAAGAAAAACCGGAATCCGGCATATTCCACTGCAAGGTCCCTGATCTCACTTCCCAGCTGGCCGTTGCTGCCGGTAACTAGTATGTTCATAAGATGCGATTGGTCGGATGGGTAAAGATATGGTAAAACCAATTAAATCCTTTAAATTTGGGTAAGAAAAAACCAAAAGAAATGCCAGATTCCGGGATCGAAAGGGAGGTGCTTGACACCACCCGCAAGGCTTTGTTCATCAATCTCGATGATACAATCTACGGGTCATTTGCTGAGATAGGCGGCGGACAGGAAGTGGCCCGGTGTTTTTTCCAGTCGGGCGGAGCCTCGGGGACGATAGCCCGTACCATCTCGGCCTATGACATGGCATTCAGCGACTCCCTGTACGGGAAAACACCCGGGAAACGGTATGTGTCTGAAAAACGGCTGATGCAGATGCTGGATATCGAATACAAGAGCCTGGTAGACCTGCTCATGGAGGACCGGGGACCTGAAACCAGGTTTTTTGCATTTGCCGACACCGTCACCACGCTGAACTACCGCAAGGACAATGAAGCCCATGGATGGATGGGGGTTAGGTTCCAGCTGAAGCCCGAAGGCAAACCCAACGAAGTGGTACTGCATGTCAGGCTGCTGGAGAACGATCCCCTGCTCCAACAAAAGACCCTCGGCATTCTTGGAGTGAACCTGATCTATGCCTGCTACTACAACTACCAGTATCCGAACAGTTTTCTAAAATCCCTGCTGGAGTCTATATCCGAAGAGCGCATCGAGATTGACATGATCCGAATGAGCGGTCCGGAGCTCGACTATGTCGACAACAAGCTACTGGCCGTACAGCTCGTAAAAAACGGCATGACCCCAGTCACGATGTTCGACCGCCATGGGCATGTGCAGCAGCCATCCGACCTGCTCTACAAAAAGAACATCATGGTTCTGCGGGGCAGTTTCAGACCCATCACCTACGTGGGTTTCGATATGTTGCGGAATGGGTTTTCCCTGTTCAAGGAAGAGGTCGGATTCGACAAAAAAAACACCGAGGTCCTTTGTGAAATGACCCTGAATAATCTGATGGAAGCGGGGGACTTTGATGAGCGGGATTTCCTCGCCCGCGCGGATATCCTTTGCGGAATGGGCCGCACCGTGATGATCTCCAATTTCAGGGAGTTCTATAAGCTGGCAGGATGGTTCAGGCGCTTCCGTCTGAAAAATATCCGCATGATTATTGGTGCGCTGACTTTTCGTAATGTGCTGGACGATTGTTACTATACCAACCTGAGGGGCGGGATTATGGAGGCTTTCGGCAAGCTATTCATTGAAAACCTCAGGGTTTACATCTATCCCGGACGGGAAAAGGAAGATGATGAGGTGGTTACCACCAGAAACATGCCCGTAAAGGAAGAGCTGCAATATCTTTACAGGCACCTGATTAAGAACGAGTTCATTCTGGACATTCCCCACTTCAACGAAAAGCACCTGCCCTATTTCTCACACCTTGTGCTCAAGAAGATTCAGAGCGGGGATCCTGATTGGGAAAAGATGGTTCCCCGGTACGTCTCCGCTTTCATCAAAAGCAAGGAACTTTTCGGATACCATTAAAAGTCATCTATGTCAATCATTGAGTCATCTCCACCCTGCTGGGGGCGGCGACGCTGCTGGTTGTTGCGTTCGGATTCATTGATGCGGTAAGAAAAGCCTAAGAACACCATCCTGCTGTTGCGGACCCGTTCAGTATCGATGGCAAAGTTGTTCCCGTAATTGTACATGCGGAAGCGTTGGGTGTTGAACATATCGCTCAGGCGCAAGGTGACGGTGCCCCTGTTATTCAGTACGTTCTTCCTCACGGCTGCATCCGCGGCATACATCTCGCGCATCTCACCCTGTAGCATCACCACCGGGGAGCGGTAGAAGGCATTCAGCTGGGCGCTCCATCCCTTGGGGAAGGTGAAATTGTTCACCATGCGGGCAGACCATGAATAACTGTCATTGCGCATTTCCATCATCGCATCGCCGCCCTCGACGATCTGCCTATAGTAACTGAAGGTCCCATTGACCCTGTACCAGGAAGCAAGTTGACGGGAAGCCACCAGTTCTGCCCCATAAGAGATCCCCGTATTCAGGTTCTCCCAGGTGGTATAGGCAATGCCATTTTCATCCATGGTCCGGAACCGGGTAATCATGCCGTTTGTATAGCGGTAAAACAGGCTCGGATTCAGCGTGGTCTTCTCCCAGAATTTGGTATAACCCAGTTCCAGGGAGTTGATGTATTCCGGGTTCAGCCTGGGATTGCCATAACTCAAATCATAGGGGTCGGTATAGCTTACAAACGGATTCAGCACCCGGTTGTTCGGGCGGCTGACCCGGCGGCTGTAACTGAGCTGTGCATTCTGGCTGTTTTCAAAGTTGCGACGAAGGTGCATGCTTGGGAATAAGCTGAAATACTGATTGTTGAACAAATCATTGGTGGTTAGCTGGTTGCCTTCGACAAATGCCTGCTCCATCCTGAGTCCGGCCTGTATGCTGTACGGCCCTGCCATGGTTGAAAACATGCCATAGGCCGAAAACACCTGCTCACTGAACACAAAGCGGTTGCTACGCCCGGGATTGTTGTTCCATGCCGACTGCTCATGGTCGAAGCCAAGGAAGTTGAAATCAGAGTCCATTTCCCGCATGTATATTCGTCCGCCTACCTCAAGCTTGCGGTCCTCACCAAGTGGTTGCACATAGTCAGTCTGGGCTGAGAACATCCAGTTCTTGGCATCCATGCTGGTTCTTTCCAGAAGATTGGGCAGACCATTGGGGCTGCGGTTCAGATCGAAAAACTGCTGCACATTGTCCTCGGCCCGGGCCATGGATCGGTCTGAAAAAACGATATCGGTATTGAGTTCACGGTTTCGTTCTTCAAATGTCCGGCGGTAATTCACGGTATAGCTGAGCCCCGAATTGTCCATCTCATCACCGGAGAACCTGTTGAACAGGCTGGTAATATCCATGTCGCTGGCAAGTGCGCTGTAGTCTGTATTGTTCTGCGAAGCACGCGCCCAGCTATTGTACATTACCGAAAAAGTCATGGTATTGTAAGGATTGAACTGGTAATCCATCCCCAGCGTAAAGTTTTGCGAGTTCATCGTATTCTCGAAATCCAGTCGCTGATTCATATAGGTGGTATCGGCCAGGAAATTGCTGCGAAATGTACTCCCAAAGCCGTCCATAGTAAAAAATCTGCCGCTGTAATTGGCAAAGAAGTTCAGGTCATTGACTTTGTAATTCAGGTTGAGAGAACCGTTGTAGGTATTTCGAGTGCTGGCATTGAGGGAAAGCATGCCGTTGTATCCGGCACGCCTTTCCTTTTTAAGCACGATATTGATGATGCCCGATGTCCCATCAGGAGCATACCTGACAGATGGGTTGGTGATCACCTCAATCCTATCAATCATGTTCGACGGGATCTGTTCCAGTGCTTCCGACCCACTGAGTCCGGTGAGCCCGGAGGGCCGCCCGTCAATCAGTATGGTCACGTTGGAACTGCCGCGAAGGCTCACGTTGCCGTCAAAATCAACCGCCACACTCGGAATATTCTGCATCACCTCTATGGCTGTACCACCGCTGGCCGTCAGTTCCTGGTCCACATTGAAGACCCTGCGGTCAAGACCGACTTCCATCAGCTGCCGGGAAGCCTCTATGGTCACTTCTGAGAGCATCTCAGCACCCGGGGCCACCCGGATCACTCCGGCATTGTATTCGATGGAACGGGGCGTGATGGCCACATCCCCTACTTCCATCCTGGGGTAGCCAATGTAGTTAATGGATAAGTAATAGCGGCCAAAGGGAACCCTTTCGATCATAAACCGCCCCAGCTCATCCGAAATGCCCCCGGTAACCATGGTGGAGTCGCGTTCGCGGAAAATTACGATGCTGGCGAACATCAGGGGTTCATTGTTGCTGTCATCCAGTAGTTGGCCCCCCACCTTCCCGATGGCAGGCAGGTTGGCTGCCGGGGCTTCTGCGGCCGAAGAAGAAGGTGCCGGTGTTTCCGCAGCTGACGCGGATTTGGCTGGCAACGGGGCTTCTGCAGCCGATGTTGGTTTCGCAGGCACCGGGGCTTCGGTTCCACTGCTGCTGGAAATGGTGGCGCCTAAGCTGCTGGCAATGGTGGTGCCTAAGAAGAAAAGGGAAACGAGGAATGTTTTGTATGTGGGGTTCATGGTTTTCTGATTGCGGGTAAATATTATTGTTCCGTAATAGGACAATCAAATCATCAAAAGGTTTAATCTTTATAGGTATATATGTTCAACTTTTAACGTTTTTTATTAAACAAAGCGCGTCAACATGTATTAATTTGCCCGGCTACTGTCCGCTGAATTTTGGCGTGATTGTGTTATATTTGCATCTTATTTTCCGGAATACATTCATGGTAGAAAATTATTCAGAAGACACGATTCGCACGCTTGACTGGAAAGAACACATCCGGATGCGTCCGGGTATGTACATCGGAAAGCTGGGCGACGGCGCTTCACAGGATGACGGCATATACGTGCTGATCAAGGAAGTCATCGACAATGCCATAGATGAGTTCATCATGGGCTTTGGCAAAACCATCGAGGTCCGGATTGATGAGCGGCAGGTCACGGTCAGGGATTACGGCCGGGGCATTCCGCTGGGCAAAGTGGTAGACTGTGTATCCAAGATCAACACCGGGGCCAAGTACGACTCCAAGGTTTTCAAGAAGACTGTCGGATTGAACGGGGTGGGTACCAAGGCCGTCAACGCCCTGTCAGGCTCATTCCGCATCGAATCCATCCGGGAGGGGAAATCCAAGTTGGCCGATTTTGAAATGGGCAACCTCTGCGGGGAACGACTGGAAGAGCGCAGCAACGGAAGGAGTGGAACCATCGTCACATTCGTTCCCGATGAGACAATTTTCGGAAAATTCCGCTTCATCAATGAGTACATTGAAAAACTTTTATGGAACTATGTGTTCCTGAACCGCGGCTTGACCATCGTGTTCAACGGGCAGAAGATGCAGGCCCAAAACGGGCTGCTTGACTTGCTCAACCGCAACATCGACAACCCGGTCTGCTACCCGATCATCCACATACAGGACAGTGACCTGGAATTTGCCTTCACCCACAGCAACAGCCAGTACAGCGAAGAGTACTATTCCTTTGTGAACGGCCAGCATACAACCCAGGGCGGCACCCACCAGGCTGCGTTCCGCGAAAGCCTTAACAAGACGCTTCGGGATTTCTACAAAAAGGATTTCGATGCCAATGATATCAAGACGTCCATCATCGTGGCGCTGAGCATCAAGGTTCAGGAACCCGTTTTTGAGTCCCAGACCAAAACCAAGCTGGGATCCCAGTATATGGAACCCGGCGGATCCACAATAAAAAATTACATCAGTGACATTGTAAAAAAGCGGCTCGACAATTATTTGCATATGCACCAGGATGTTGCCGAGGCCTTGCTAAGGAAGATTCTGCAGTCGGAGCGGGAGCGCAAGGACATGGCAAGCATCAAGAAACTGGCGAGGGAACGGGTGAAAAAGGCGAGCCTGCACAATAAAAAATTGCGTGATTGCCGGCTCCACTACAACGAGAACCACCCGCAGCGACTGGACTCCACCCTGTTCATCACAGAGGGAGATTCGGCCAGCGGTTCCATCACCAAAGCCCGGAACGTGAACACCCAGGCGGTTTTCAGCCTGAAGGGCAAACCCCTGAACAGTTATGGGTTAACCAAGAAGATTGTTTATGAGAACGAGGAGTTCAACTTGCTGCAGGCGGCCCTGAATATTGAAGACAGCCTGGAAGACCTTCGCTACAACAACATTGTCGTGGCCACCGATGCCGATGTGGACGGCATGCACATCCGGCTGTTGCTGCTGACCTTTTTCCTGCAGTTTTTCCCCGACCTGGTTCGCAACGGACATCTTTATATCCTGCAGACCCCCTTGTTCAGGGTGAGGAACAAACAGAAAACCATTTACTGCTACTCTGAAAAGGAAAAGCAGGAGGCCATTAAGGAGCTGGGCACCAAGCCGGAAATTACCCGTTTCAAGGGCCTGGGAGAAATTTCACCCGACGAGTTCGGCCATTTCATAGGAAAGAGCATCCGCCTGGATCCGGTAATCCTGCGCAAGGATTCCAGCATTAGCGAGATGCTTTCCTTCTATATGGGGAAAAACACACCCGAACGCCAGACTTTCATTATTGACAACCTCAGGGTCGAGTTGGACGTGCTGGAAGATTAACGCCCTTGTCCCAGTCTGCCCACGCCCTGAATTTGTCCCGGAAGCCCTCCAGTGGACAACGGGGAAGCACGATGGTCTCAAGCTGCTCTCTGTGAGGCATGAAGTTCCCCAGGTTTTCACCCCCCGGGTCGACCACGGCCGAATCCCCTGAGTGCGATATCCCGTTGCCATCTTCCCCGATCCGGTTCAGACCGACTACATAGCTTAAATTCTCTATGGCCCGGGCCATCAGCAAAACCCGCCAGGCGTGGCTGCGGCTTTCAGGCCAGTTGGCAACATACAGCAATACATCGTAGTCAAAGCCTTTATTCTCATCATGTCGGTTGCGGCTCCAAACGGGAAAACGCAGATCATAGCATATAAGCGGCATGATTCGCCAGCCTTTCAGTTCCACAATCAGCTTCCCCTCACCCGGGGTGTAATGCCTGTTCTCGCCGGCAAAGCTGAACAGATGATATTTGTCATACTGTTCGAACCTCCCATCCGGTTGCATCCAGATAAAACGATTGAAAAAATGTCCCCCTTCAGCAATGGCCAGGCTGCCGGCAAGCACACAATTCTTTTCAGCAGCAATACGTCGCATCCACTCCATGGATGGGCCATCCATCGGCTCGGCCACTTTCCCCGGGTTCATCGAAAAACCCGTCGTGAACATTTCAGGCAAAACAACCAGGTCGGTCGGTCCCTCAATGGCTGAAATTTTTCCGGACAACATCTCCAGATTTTTCTCCGGGTCCTCCCAGTGCAGCGGGGTCTGGATCAGGCTAAGTTTTATATTTTGCATAGGATAGCGGCTGCTTTGTCAAGGGTCTGTTCTGACTTGGCAAAACAGAACCTGAGGCTCTGGTTATTCTCCGGCTTGGAATAAAACGGGGCATTGGGGACAGAAGCCACCTTGTGTTCCTTCACCAGCCGCCGGGCAAAGTCCATCTCCTCTTCTTCACTGATGGCACTGTAGTCCAACATCTGAAAATAGGTTCCCGAAGCCGGGACGATCTTAAAACGTGAACTTGCCAGCGCCTGGATGAAATAGTCCCGCTTTTTCTGGTAAAACGAGCCCAGCCCCTGGTAGTTTTCCGGTTTCTTCAAATACTCCGCCAAGGCATATTGGATTGGGGTGTTGGCTGCAAATACGGTGAATTGATGGGTTTTTCTGAACTCTTTCATCAGGTTCTCCGGTGCCAGACAATAACCGGTTTTCCATCCGGTGGCATGGAAGGTCTTCCCGAATGAACAAA
Source organism: Bacteroidales bacterium (assembly GCA_007132865.1). The sequence goes on from SLNU01000234.1 coordinate 9,639, forward strand.
CCACGAGGCTGCGCTCCACCAGTCCGGGATACCGGCAAACACTCTCGTGGGTCAGTCCGTCGAACACAATATGCTCGTACACCTCATCGCTCAGCACCAGAATCCCGGATTCCTTTGTCAGCCGGTCCAGTGCTGTGAGGTCTTCTGCGGTTAACATACTGCCCGAAGGATTGTGCGGGGTATTGATGATGATCATGCGGGTGCGTGAGCTGACCAGTCTTTTGACTTCATTCCAGTCTATCCGGTAGCCCGGATACTTCATCCTGAAAGGAATGGGCATCCCACCGTTCAGCCGGATGGCAGGCACGTAGCTATCGTATGCAGGTTCAAACACAATAACCTCATCCTCATCCCGCACAAAAGCCGTGATGGCTGTAAATATGGCCTGGGTAGCTCCTGCTGTTACCGTGATCTCTGTCTCCGGATTATAGACCGCTCCGTAAAGGGACTGTGTTTTCTCTGCAATCCGCTCACGCAGCTCCTGAACGCCAGGCATCGGGGCATATTGGTTGAATCCCTTTTTCATGTATTTCCCGACCAGGCCAATCAGCTCTGCAGATACCTCAAAGTCGGGAAAGCCCTGTGAAAGATTGATGGCACCGTGGTCACGGGCCAGACCTGACATCACGGCAAAAACGGAGGTTCCCGTATTGGGAAGCTTGGAAACAACGGAGTCGGGGAAAAAGCTCATATGTCCTTTAAAAGTATTAATTTTGTCAAAAGCAAAATTCCTGCCAGGGAAACGTAAAAGTAAGATTTTTTTTCTAGCATCAATTTACCATAAATATTTTCGACAAATGAGGACCTTAGACAATATTAACTTTTCCGGCAAGCGGGCTATTGTCCGTGTCGATTTCAACGTCCCCCTCAACAAGGATTTCCAGATCACAGATGATTCACGCATCCGGGCGGCCATCCCAACCATACGGAAGATCCTCGGTGATGGCGGGTCCGTCATATTAATGTCCCACCTGGGCCGCCCAAAAGAAGGCCCGGAAGACAAGTTTTCCCTGAAGCACCTCCTCCCCCACCTGGGAAAACTGCTTGGACTCGAGGTGAAGTTCGCCGATGATTGTGTGGGCAAATCTGCCAGGAAACTGGCTGACGGACTTCAGGCCGGGGAAGTGCTGTTGCTTGAGAACCTGCGTTTTTACAAGGAAGAGACCAAGGGAGATGAAGGCTTTTCAGAAAAGCTTGCCTCGCTGGCCGACATATATGTGAACGATGCGTTCGGGACCGCCCACCGGGCCCATGCCTCGACCACCATTATTGCAAGATTCTTCCCGCAGGCAAAAGCATTTGGCTATATCATGGAAAGGGAGCTGGCAAGCATCGACAAGGTAATTCAAGACACCCAAAAGCCTTATGTGGCTGTCATTGGCGGCGCCAAGGTCAGCACCAAGATAGAGATCATTAACAACCTGCTCGACAAGGTAGATGACCTGATTATTGGCGGGGGCATGATGTTCACCTTTATCAAGGCACAGGGAGGAAAAATCGGCAACAGCCTGGTGGAGGATGACTACCTGGAAACCGCAAGGGAAATCCTGGCCAGTGCACGTGAAAAGGGCGTCCGGATCCATATTCCACCGGATGCCATCGTCGCCGACAGTTTCTCCAACGACGCCAGGTCAAAGGAAGTTGATGCATCCCGCATACCGGATGAATGGCTTGGCCTGGATATCGGGCCGGAAAGCATCCGGAAGTTTGAGGAGGTCATTACCCAGGCCAAGACGGTTTTATGGAATGGCCCCATGGGCGTGTTTGAGATGAGCAATTTTGCCGCGGGCACAAAAGCGATAGCCGAGGCCCTGGTCAAGGCGACCGAAAAGGGTGCATTCACGCTGATTGGAGGAGGAGATTCCGTAGCAGCGATCAACCAGCTGCAGCTGGCTGATGCGGTCAGCTACGTCAGTACTGGCGGAGGAGCATTGCTGGAATACATGGAGGGAAAGATTCTGCCAGGAATTCAGGCCATCAACGAATAAGTCTGCCAACAGCTTGTTTGGCCGGTTAACTATGTTGTAAGCCGGTATATGGCTTCCAGCAGTTTCTCCTCGTCAATCGGCTTGGAGATGTAATCATCCATCCCGGCTTTGAGAAAGCGCTCCCGGTCCCCGGGAATGGCATATCCGGTGATCGCGATCACTGGTGTGCGCTTGTCGGCATCCTTTTCCAAATCCCGGATCTTACGCGTGGCTTCGAACCCGTCCATCCGGGGCATTTGTCCATCCATCAACACCAGGTCATAAGACCCTTTGCTGAATTTCTCAATGGCTATCATCCCATTTGATGCGGTATCTGCCAACCAGCCATGTGAGCGAATGAACCCAGCCAGATATAACTGGTTAATGGCTTCATCCTCGGCGATCAGGATGTTCAGGCTGCGTTTTTCCATTTCTCCGGCATTATTGTTTTTTGGATCTCCTGCAGGTCCGAGCAAGGGGACTTCGAAGGAAACCACACTGCCTTTTCCGTATTCGCTTTCAAAGACAACACGGCCCTGCATCAGTTCCACCAGACTCTTGACAATGCTGAGGCCAAGTCCTGTTCCCTGGTACTCCTTGCGCGATGAAATATCCAGCTGCCGGAATGAATCAAACAACTGACCGATTTCCTCTTCTTTGACGCCAATACCGGTATCACGCACGGAAAACCGCAACTGCGGCGTCGAACCCTGAACCATGCCGACTTCCAGGATCACCGAGCCTTCTTTGGTGAACTTGATGGCATTGCTGAGCAGGTTGTTAAGAACCTGGCTAATCTTCTGCTCGTCCCCATAAACCTCCTCAGGCAAGCCATTTTCAAAGCGGACATCAAAATCCAGTCCCTTTTCCCCGGCCTGTGGCCTGTGCATACTCATCAGCTCACCTACCATTGTATTCAGACCGAAGACCGAATAGGTCAGCGATACCTTCCCGGCCTCAATTTTTGAAAAATCCAGGATGTCATTCAGGATGGACAAGAGGTTCTTCGAGGAGAACAAGATCGAGTTCAAGTGGTTTCTCTGAACCTCATCGACAGGCGATTTAAGCAGGGTGTTGGCCATCCCTGTGATTGCATTCATCGGGTTGCGGATCTCGTGGCTCAGGTTGGCCAGGAAGGCG
>SLNU01000210.1 GCA_007132865.1 Bacteroidales bacterium
AAAGGCGTTATGTGGAAAGCCTCAGTGCCTATGCCAGGCAATTCCTGGGGCGCATGCACAAGCCGGAAGTGGACTACATCAAAGGCATTTCCCCGGCCATTGCCATCGAGCAAAGGGTGAATACGCGCAATCCGCGCTCCACGGTCGGGACTTCCACGGAGGTCTATGATTACCTCAAGCTGCTGTTCGCCCGCATCGGGCAAACCCGGTCCCCTGTTTCCGGAAACCTTGTGACGCGGCATACGGTTACCGATGTGGTGGACTTTGTCCTCTCCCTTCCGGAAGGCCAGATGGTGATGCTGCTTGCCCCGCTGAACCTGAAGTCGGGCCGAAATTTAGAGGACCAGCTGAAGGTGTTGATGCAACAGGGTTTTTCCAGGTTGATGCTCAACGACAGGATCGTCCGCCTGGAGGAGGTGCTGGCTGGTTTGCCGGATCTGGAGGTGAAAAAAAAGCCTGCCATGGTCATCGACCGTTTCACGGTCATGCAGGATGAAACCGGACTTTCAAGCCGCATAGCGGATTCCGCCCAGATCGCTTTTTTTGAAGGAGAGGGGGAATGCCTGTTGGAATATGGGTCGGACGATGAAAAAAAACAGATGCATTTTTCCAGCCGCTTTGAGTTGGATGGCATCTCCTTCGAGGAACCTTCCGTAAACCTTTTCACCTTCAACAACCCATACGGGGCGTGCAAGGCCTGTGAGGGGTTTGGCAGTGTAATAGGTATAGACCCCGACCTGGTGATTCCCAACAAAGGGCTGTCTATTTACGAGGAGGCAATTGCCTGCTGGAAGGGGGAGAAAATGGGCAAATGGAAGGACCGCCTGGTGGCCAGTGCCTACACATTTAATTTCCCGATCCACAAGCCGTATTTCCAGCTCAGCGAGGAGCAGAAAGCGCTTTTGTGGACCGGCAACAAACATTTCAAGGGGCTGGATGACTTTTTCCACATGGTGGAAGAGAACACCTATAAGATACAGTACCGGGTGATGCTTTCCCGTTACCGGGGCAAGACGGTATGCCCGGATTGCAAGGGAACCCGCCTCAGGCAGGATGCCGCTTATGTAAAAATTGCCGGAAAGTCCATCACCGACCTGGTGCTGATGCCCATCGACGATCTGCGGGAGTTTTTCCGGACCCTGCCGCTGGATACCCATCAGCGCAGCGTGGCAAAAAGGCTGTTGACCGAGATCAGCAACCGGCTGGAATACCTGGGTGATGTCGGACTTGGGTACCTTACCCTGAACAGGCTGTCCTCCACCTTATCGGGTGGGGAGTCTCAGCGCATCAATTTGGCTACTTCGCTGGGCAGCAGCCTGGTGGGATCCATGTATATTCTGGATGAGCCGAGCATCGGGCTGCATCCCCGGGATACCCGCCGCCTGATTGGCGTGCTGAAAAAGTTGCGTGACATGGGCAACACCGTGATTGTGGTGGAGCATGAGGAGGAGATCATGCGTGAAGCTGACCAGATCATCGACATCGGTCCGCTTGCGGGCACCCATGGAGGGGAGATTATCTTTCAGGGTTCATTCCGGGACCTGCTTAAAACCAAAGGCAGTCTGACGGCCTCCTACCTGAACGGGGAGCTGCAGATTGAAGTGCCGCAAACCAGGCGGAAATGGCTTGAATACATAGAGTTGAAGGGTGTTCGGCAACACAACCTGAAGGGTTTCGATGTCAAGGTGCCGCTAAAGGCCATGGTGGTCATCACCGGTGTCAGCGGTTCGGGCAAGACCTCGCTGGTGAAGAACATCCTGTTCCCATCCCTGAAAAAACATTACGGGGGGTATGGGGAACGGACCGGGAAATTTGACGCACTGGATGGAGACATGGATAGCTTGCATGATGTTGAATACATCGACCAAAACCCGATTGGGAAGTCCTCCCGCTCCAACCCGGTAACCTACCTCAAGGCATACGATGATATCCGGAACCTGTTTGCTGATCAGCCGCTGTCCAGGGTAAGGGGCTATACGCCGGGGTTTTTCTCCTTTAATGTGGAAGGAGGTCGCTGTCCCGAATGCGACGGGGACGGCAAGGTGGAGATAGAGATGCAGTTCATGGCCAATATCAGCCTGGTCTGTGAGTCCTGCCGCGGGACCCGCTTCAGGGAGGAGATTCTGGACATTCAGTTTGAAGGAAAGACCATCAGCGATGTACTTGAAATGACCGTGGATGACGCCATTGCTTTTTTTTCTGGAGCCATCAATTGTAAACAGATCTGCAAGCGCATCGCTGCCAATATTCAGCCACTGGCAGATGTGGGACTGGGCTATATCCGGCTCGGCCAGTCTTCCAGCACCCTGAGCGGGGGGGAGGCACAACGGGTGAAGCTGGCATCCTTCCTGACCAGGGGAGCACAGGCCGGGAAAACCCTCTTTGTATTCGATGAGCCCACAACCGGACTCCACTTCCATGACATCCACAAGCTGCTGCAAGCCTTTAACGCCTTGTTGGATAAGGGGCATTCCCTGCTGGTCATCGAACACAACCCGGAGGTCATAAAAAGTGCTGACTGGGTGATCGACCTTGGTCCCGAAGGTGGGGAAAGGGGCGGTTACCTTGTATTTGAGGGAACACCGGAAGGGCTTGCAGCCTGTGAGGCTTCCCATACCGGCAAATTCCTTGCAGGAAAGCTGGCCTGAGATTTTCCCCGGCGGTTGAAAAAACTTTCCTAATTTTGCCGGCAGACTCCGATCTGCATGATAAAAAAGCTTTTGTTCCGGTTTTTGGTAACCGCCATTGGTATGGCGGGGATTGCGGTTCCCATGCATGGTGCCGTGACAGCGCCGGCCAATGAGCCGCCGGAGGCACGTGTGGACTTCCCCTACGCCGTGCTGGAGAAAACTGAGATTGACTTCGGGAAAGTGACCGGGGGATCCCCGGTTACAGGCCATATCCGGATTACCAATGAGGGAGCGGTGGACCTGCTGGTGGCCAAGGTAAGGGGGTCATGCGGACTGATGATTGCTTCATGGCCCGGGGAACCTGTGGGGCAGGGGGAGCAGCTGCAGATCAGCTTCCGTTACGATGGCAGCCGCTTAGGACCTTTCGAACGGTTCATCACCATCCACACCAATGCCTGGCAGAAAGACCTGGTGGTGAAGGTTAGCGGGGAGGTCGTGCCGCCCCGGGAGCAGGACCGTTAATCATGTTGAACCGGCGACAACGCAAAATTGACCAGCCGCAACGCCAAAATAAATAATTTCAAACATATAACACCCATCCCATTATGCCGAACATTTCAGAAAAAGGGCGCATGATGCCCGAGTCACCCATCAGGAAGCTGGTTCCCTATGCCGATCAGGCAAAAAAGAGGGGCACGAAGGTGTATCACCTCA
>SLNU01000252.1 GCA_007132865.1 Bacteroidales bacterium
TCTCCCCCCAGGAAAAGGGCGCGGGGCTTTTTGTTCCCCACCTGGGTGAAGAGTTTTTCATACTTGCTTTCCTTCCCATGAAGGTCAGACACAAAAAAACAGAAGTCATTCATGCGCACCCGCCTTTCTCAATAGTCTGGCGCTGTTGTGAACCGATCCGATCATGGCTGCAAAACTGTCCTTTTTTTCAATGTCTCCGTCGGTAATGATGTGCAGGTCCACCAGGCTACCCGGTGTGTGCTGCCCGGTCTTTTCCTTGTTCAGCAAGGCAAGGCAGTGGCCCCAGCCATCAAAATATGCCTGCAGGGCCTGGTGTTTCAATGGGTCGTCCGTGCAATGGGCCAGCAGGTCAATGTCGGAGCAGGGACCGGCATCGCCGGTCTTGGTGCTCCCGATCAGGTAAATGGCTTTGATCCCGAACAATTTCATGTCCAGGGCACCAGCCATGGATTCGGCCATTTCATTGCGCCATTGCCAGTGATCTTTCCCCGCTGCCTGCTTCTGTCCAGGCCTGTGCTCCCCACACTTTTTCTCCATATTGCCTGAATCCACCATGCAGCATTTTTTATCAAATTTAATAAAAAGAAACCGGACCCGCATATTGATGCAGGTCCGGCTATTTCACTGGGGCCAATGGCGCGGGTTCACGGAACTACCGGTGCGGTGTTACAAAGCAACCGGAGCGGTGTTACAACCCCACAAGCACAGGGGCCTTAAGGAGCATAATAGATCGGTCCCTCGATCCCAAGCGGAATATTCAAAAGAATCCATGCGACGAACATGGGTATCCTCACGATCATGAAAGCGAGGGCGTAAGGCAGCATCACCGAGATGATGGTACCGATCCCGATACTCTTCACGTATTTCTGGGCAAAAACGATCACCAGCGGGAAGTAAGGAAGCAGCGGGGTCAGGATATTGGAATAGGAATCACCAATCCTGTAAGCCGCCATGGTTGTTTCGGGTGAATACCCCATCAGCATGAGCATGGGAACGAATATGGGTGCAAGAATCGCCCATTTCGCCGATGCGCTGCCGATGATCAGGTTGATTAATGAGGAAACCAGGATGAAGGCCACCAACAGGGGGATACCTACAAAGCCGATGTTCTGGAGCGCGGAGGCGCCGGAAATGGCCAGGATGGAGCCAAGATTTGACCAGATAAAGAACTGAACCAGGTGGGCAGCCACAAAGGCCAGCACGATGTATCCGCCCATGGTCGCCATGGACTCCGCGGTCATTTGCGCCACATCCTTATCGCCCTTGATCGTCTTGGCAACCAAGCCGTAGATCAGTCCCGATACAAAGAATAGGATAAACATCAGGGGCACGATGGAGTTGTAAAAAGGATTCAGGCTGCCGTCTTCCGCGCGCAAAACGCCGTTTGAGGGAATAATCGCCAGGGCGATGAGTCCCAGGATAACGAACACCGACACGCCGGCCCATTTCAGGCCCCTTTTTTCTTCTGGAGTGAACTCGTTGGAATACACTTCACTGTCACCTCCTTCATAGGTACCAAGACGCGGCACGATGATCTTCTCCGTGACCCAGGTCCCGGCAATCCCGATCAGGGGTACGGAGGCGGCCATCAGGAAGTAGTTGGAGAGCGGGTTCACCGTATAGGACGCATCCATAATGGTTGCGGCCGACTGGGTAAAAGCGGCCATCATCGGGTCCAGACCGGTCGGCAGGAAGTTCGCCCCGAACCCACCAGACACACCGGCAAAAGCTGCGGCTAGACCGGCCAGGGGATGTCTTCCCATTCCCTTGAAAATGGCTGCCCCCAAGGGGATCAGCACCACATAACCGGCGTCGGCGGCCACGGAGCTAATCATACCGGCAGTCACGATGGAAAAGGTAATGAGCGACTTGGGCACTTTGGATACAAAGATCCGCAGGGCGATGGAGATCAGCCCACTGCGTTCGGCCACCCCGATACCCAGCATCACCACCAACACCAGTCCAAGCGGGGGAAAAGTGGCAAATACCTGCACCATGGAGGTCAATATCTGCCGAATTCCTTCTGCATTCAGCAGGTTAACCGCCCGTATGGGCTCTGTAATTTCGGGAGAGGGATGATCCGCACTCAGCCCAAGTGAACCGAATATCCAGGACAGGACGAGTACGATGGCGATCAGGATGGCAAAGAGGGTTACAGGCTGCGGGAGCTTGTTGCCCACCACCTCGATCTTGTTGAGCATTCGCTGCATCAGTCCGGGCTTCTGCGTTGTCTCGTTAGTCATACGTAAAGTTTTGGGTTTATGAACGATGTCAAAATAAAAGCCCCAAATTTAATGCATTCGGGCAAACTGGAGAAGAAAAAGAAAAGTTTTTTGGGAAAGCTGGTTTCCGCAGATCCTTTAACGGATGTTGGTGACCGCTAACGAATGATGGTGACCGCTAACGGATGATGGTGACCGCTAACGGATGATGGTGACCGCGCCTTCGGCATATTTCGTCTCACCAAGGCGGGTGTATCGTATGACATAATAGTACACCCCGTCGGGATGGTTTTGACCGTCCCACCAGTTGTTGTAATAGTCGGAGTGTTCAAACACCTTGTTGCCCCAGCGGTTGTATATGACGATATGTGCCATTGGATAATGCTCCAGGTTCAGGATCTCGAACAGGTCATTGATCCCGTCCGCGTTGGGAGTGAAGACATTCGGGATTACCAGGTCACAGTTCTGGTAGGAAAAATCCTGGTTGAACACATCAAGGCAGCCTGTCAGCGTATCGGTCACAACCACTGAATACATGCCGACTTCCCTGGCCGTAATCGTATCCCGGTCCTGCCCGGGAATGTCTTGTCCGCCAAACTGCCACTGGTAAATCCAGTCAAAATTGCTCCCGCTGACCGGTAGCACCGTCAGCAGCGTGGAGTCGCCCTCGCAGACCGGAAGGTCCAGTTCGGAGAGGATTTCTGCCTTGGGCAGGGGAAGGACAGTGACAAATATGGTTGTATCGTACACACACCCGAGGTCATCCAGGGCCTCGAAGCGGAACGGGTACTCCCCTGGTTCATCAAGACTCGCATTGGCAGGATTGCCTGTAAGCGGTCCGTTTGGCCCGTACCAGGTGCCGCTGACAATCTCCGGGGTAAATATCAGAGAATCCGGATAGAACGCCTCATCGAAAAACAGGCTCCACCCAAAGATATGCCCGCTTTCCCCGGGGGTGTTATCGCGCACGGTAAGTGTCCACTCACCGTTCAGCGAACATCCCGTCAGGTTGACCAGGGTTTCGTCGGATGTATAGGTGCCAGCCGGGAGGTAAGGGGAGTTAAAATAATAGTTCCCGGCATTGTCGGTATAGGCATGGAACTGGTAAGCGGTCTCATCCATCCGTCCGAATTCCGGCTCCGGAGAAAAACAATATTCATACCCGCGCCCGGGGGTGAACTCTTCCCAGACGACCGGTTCCCCAAGGTTGGCCCCACCCAGGCCAAAATCCTTCAGCGTGATGGAGGTTCCGTCAGGGCATTCCAGGTCAATCTTCAGATGGCCGAAATCCACATGTTCCAGGTTGACACAAATGCGGTCAATATCCATGGCCGAAGCGATTTGTTGTCCACGCTCAAACACATCGAAAGCAAGGCTTGACTGGTAGACCTCGCCGGTCCCATCCGGAATCCGGCGGGTTTCGGTGACCGAGGTGGGGAATCCTGTCCATGTAGTCGGATGGGCCGTTCCAACCAGGGTGAACGGGGCAGTAGCACAGGCATTCTCCACCGTCGCCATGGTTCCGCTAAAAGTAGGGATCGTTCCCACCCTCACTACCTCATAGACCGTTGCACTGCAAGCATTCCCGGGATCCTGCACCACCAGCCTGATGGAATATGCGCCAGAGCCAGAAAAGGTATGGGAGACCTGCCTGCCGGAGTAAACCGACCCGTCAATGAGCCAGGAGTAGGTAAAGTTCTGGGGATTGTATGACACGCCTTCATCCGAATAGCCGGCTTCGGCAGTAAATGATTCCGTGCCCACCGTGCCGGGGCAAAAATCAAAACTCCCGGATGCTGGGATTATTTCCACCTGGAAAGACCCGCAAACTTCCAGCATTTGCTGTCCGACTCCAATCTCGCCGCCATCTTCCTGGCCGGTTGAAATGCCGCCCCCCACAAACACGGGCAATAACAGAAAAAACGCCAGGGATCGCAAATGTTTCATAGTAGAAATTTATGGCCTTAAGGAGCTCAAAAACAATTACCCAATAAATACGATTAATTGGACGGTTTAGTATGCTGGTATAAATCCTGCCAAATTTAATAAAAAATCCGGCAGCCTCACTGACGGAGTTAAATCCTTTAGTTTCACCGTAAAAGCAACGCAAAAAATGTGTACTTTTGCATCCCTGAAAGGAATAACATGAAGCATATCCGCAATTTTTGCATCATCGCACATATTGACCATGGGAAGAGCACCCTGGCCGACCGCCTGCTGCAAATGACTGACACCATAAGCGATAGAGATTTTAAAGACCAGATGCTGGACAATATGGATCTGGAAAGGGAGCGTGGCATCACAATCAAGAGCCACGCCATACAGATGGATTATGAGCAGGATGGGGTCCAATACGTGCTGAACCTGATCGACACCCCGGGACATGTGGACTTCAGTTACGAGGTTTCACGGTCGATCGCCGCCTGCGAGGGTGCCTTGCTGGTGGTAGACGCCTCCCAGGGCATTGAGGCCCAGACCATCTCCAACCTATACCTGGCCCTTGAACATGACCTGGAGATCATCCCGGTGCTGAACAAGATGGACCTCCCCGGTGCCATGCCCGAGGAAGTTGCAGACCAGATCGTTGACCTGCTGGGTTGCGACCCCAGCGACATCATCCCGGCCAGCGGGAAAACCGGGTTCGGGATGGATATCATCCTGAACGCCATCGTGAGCCGCATTCCCCCTCCCACCGGTGATCCTGACAAGCCCTTGCGGGCGCTGATCTTTGACTCCATGTTCAACTCCTTCCGGGGGGTAATCGCCTATTTTCGGGTGTTCGACGGACAGATCCGCAAAGGAGACCATGTCAAATTCATGAACACCAAAAAAGATTACTTTGCCGACGAGGTTGGCAGCCTGAAAATGGGGCAGGTGCCCAGGGCCGTCATATCGGCAGGGGATGTCGGTTACATTATTTCAGGCATCAAGGAGGCCAAGGAGGTGAAGGTGGGCGATACCATCACCCATGTGAAACGTCCTACCCAGGAGGCCGTACAGGGTTTTGAAAACGTGAAGCCCATGGTGTTTGCCGGTATTTATCCCGTCGACACGGATGATTACGAGGAGCTGCGTACCGCCATGGAAAAGCTTCAGCTCAATGATGCCTCACTGACCTTCGAGCCGGAGTCTTCCGCGGCCCTGGGATTCGGGTTCCGCTGCGGATTCCTGGGTATGCTGCACATGGAGATCGTTCAGGAAAGGCTCGACCGGGAGTTTGACATGGTGGTCATCAATACTGTTCCCAACGTGGGTTACCGGATGCACAACAAAAAGGGGCAGGTGTTCGCGGTATACAATCCTTCCGACATGCCTGGTCCGAATGAGCTCGACGTTATTGAAGAGCCCTATATCCACGGACAAATTATTACCAAATCGGAATACGTCGGGGCCGTGATGGGGCTGTGCCTGGAAAAGCGCGGCACGGTCAAGAACCAGGTTTACCTGACCACCGACCGGGTGGAACTGACCTTTGACATGCCCCTGGCAGAAATCGTTTTCGACTTTTACGACAGGCTGAAAAGCATCTCCCGCGGGTATGCCTCCTTTGACTACCACCCCACCGGTTACAAGCCATCTAAATTGGTCAAGCTCGACATTTTGCTGAACGGAGAGCAGGTGGACGCCCTCTCGGCACTGATCCACCAGGACAATGCCTATATGTTCGGAAAACGCATCTGTGAAAAGCTGAAGGAACTGATCCCCAGGCAACAGTTCGACATCGCCATTCAGGCCGCGATCGGCGCCAAGATCATCGCAAGGGAAACGGTGAAGGCCCTGCGAAAGGACGTAACCGCGAAATGTTATGGTGGCGACATCACCCGTAAGCGCAAGTTGCTGGAAAAACAAAAGAAAGGGAAAAAGCGCATGCGCCAGGTCGGGAATGTGGAGGTGCCCCAGCAGGCATTCATGGCTGTACTCAAGCTGAACGACTAAGCCGGCTCCCCGCCGCCGACCACCAGCGTGATCTCCCCCTTGATTGCGGACCGTTTCCCAAAAACCACGGCCAGTTCCTGCAATGTGCCGCGCACATGTTCCTCGTGCACCTTACTGATCTCCCGCGAGACCGATGCCGGTCTTTCAGTCCCCAGCAATTCTGCCAGTTCCCCCAGGGTTTTTACAAGCCGGTAAGGCGATTCGTACAACACCATTGTCCGGGTTTCCGCTACAAGTTGCACGAGGCGCGAGCGGCGTCCCTTCTTTATCGGCAAAAAGCCTTCAAAGACGAACCGGTCGCATGGCAAACCGGAGCAAACCAGCGCGGGCACGAAGGCTGTGGCCCCGGGAAGGCATTCCACCTCCACACCAGCGCGAAGGCATTCCCTGACCAGCAGAAAGCCAGGATCGGAGATGCCTGGAGTACCTGCCTCGCTTACCACTGCCATGGATTGTCCGGCAAGCAGTTTTTCGATCAATGGTCCCAGGACCTTATGTTCATTGTGCTGGTGGTGTGAATGCATGCGGGTGGTAATTCCGAAGTGCTGAAGCAACTTGGCCGTGGTGCGCGTATCTTCCGCCAGGATCAGGTCAGCCTCCTTCAATACCCTGATCGCCCGGAGTGTCATATCTTCCAGGTTGCCAATCGGACTGGGTACAATAAAGAGTTTTCCCATTTTACCCGGGTCACTTATTCATGTAGCGGCGCTGCACAAAGTTGGCCAGTTTTTCAATCGTGGCCGCCGATCGTTCGGCATCCCACTTATTGTCCTTGTTCAGCTCATTCAGATGGTCAAATGCCGCCTGCACCGAATTCATGCTGTTAAGGGTCGCGATTGCTTCGTGATAGGCCTGTATATTGCCATTGAACAGCTCGTTGATGAACAGGAACTTCTCATTCACCCCGATTGCATCCTTGATGTTGGAGATCGGGTGCTGCTGCATGCGTTCACCGATGCTTCTGTCCTCCTTCATTGTGGAGATGCGCTGGTGAAGGGAATTGTTTTCGGCGGGAAACTGCTCGCCAATGGACCTGGTGGCTTTTCCAGGAACTTTTTGCAGGTTGCTCTCCGGCAGTGGTTCGGATTGTGTAATCGGGGGACGGGGGGACGGAGTTTCCTCGGCTGGCGGTGTCTTGGGTGGTTCAGGGGCATGCGGTGCTTCTGGCGGTTCAGGTTCAGCTGGCACAGGGGCAGGCGGCGCCTCGTGCGTTTCTTCGGCAGGCGGCGGCGTCACAGTGGGTTCCTCCATGGGCGGCTCAGGGGCAGGCGGCGGCAAGCCCGGTTCGTCCCTGGTCGGTGGAGGCGGGGGAATCTCTGATCCATGGCGTACATGCTGCTCCAGGCATGCCTTTTTCATATCGGCATATTGCCGGTAAAGTGACCGCAGGTCTTCCATGACCAGGTCAATTTCAAGGCAAAGTTCCTTCTCCGGATGGTTATTGATGTGGTGGGCTTTTTCAACAATGTCCTCAAGCAATTGTACGATCCTGTCCTTCGTTTCCATCTTACTCATAAAGAATATTTAAATGTGTACACAAAATGGATAATGAAAAAAGCGATTGACTTATTGTGTAAATGAAATGTTTATTTTTGAGGCCGGGGATTGCTTCAATTTCAGATAAAGGTAATAAAGAACCAACAAACCCTTCCTATGTTTCTTGAAAATGACGTGGACAGGTCGCGGCGCCGGGGATGGATCGAGGTGATTTGCGGCAGCATGTTCTCCGGGAAGACCGAGGAGCTGATCAGGCGCCTGAAAAGGGCTCGCATCGCCCGTCTGAAGGTGGAGATCTTCAAGCCGGCCATTGACAATCGCTACGACGAAGAGAAGGTGGTGTCGCACGATGCGCGGGAGATCATGTCCACTCCAGTTCCGTCATCGTCGAACATCTTGTTGCTTGCCAACGATGTGGATGTGGTCGGCGTGGACGAGGCCCAGTTCTTCGACGCAGGACTCCCCGGGGTGTGTGATCAGCTTGCCAGTGCCGGGGTAAGGGTTATTGTGGCCGGCCTTGACATGGACTTCATGGGCAAGCCCTTTGGTCCGATGCCCGCACTGCTGGCCATGGCCGAGTACATTACAAAAGTGCATGCAATCTGCGTGAAATGCGGTTCGCTGGCGCAGTATTCGCACCGAACCATCAAGGATGAAAAACTGGTCGTACTGGGAGAGACCGACATCTATGAACCCCTTTGCCGGCAGTGTTACAATAAAAATAGCAAATAGACTGCCGGAACAACAAATAGACCCCGGTAGTTTCCACCCCCTGGAAAACGCTTGCCTGGTTTACTTCAGCCGTTTTTTCAGCTTCTCCCCTTCTTCCTCAAAGCCCGGTTTGCCAAGCAAAGCAAACATATTCTTCTTATAGGCTTCCACCCCGGGCTGGTCAAAAGGATTGACATCCAGCACATAGCCACTAAGGGCACAGGACATTTCAAAGAAGTAAATCAATTCGCCAAGGGTCGACTCTGATACCCTGGGTATGCTGACCTCCAGGTTGGGCACTCCCCCGTCGATATGGGCCAGCATGGTCCCGCCGGCAGCCATCCGGTTCACAAAATCCATCCCCTTCCCGGCCAGGAAATTCAGTCCGTCGAGGTCTGCCTTGTCTTCGGGGATAAGCACATCCGCACGGGCTTCTTCTACCCGGATCACTGTTTCAAAAATGTTTCGCAGGCCTTCCTGAATGTATTGTCCCATGGAGTGCAGGTCGGTGGTAAAACCGACCCCGGCAGGGAAGATTCCTTTGTTGTCCTTTCCTTCGCTCTCCCCGAAAAGTTGTTTCCACCACTCCACCAGATAGAACAGGGACGGATCATAGGCGGCCAGTATTTCGGTGGTCTTACCCTTGTGGTACAGTATGTTTCTTGTCACGGCATAAAGTGCGGCCGGGTTGCGGAAAAGCTCCTTCTCCTGCTTTAGGTATGCCTCCATGTTCCGTGCACCCTCCAGCAATTCCCGGATATCGAAGCCCGCGGCAGCAATGGGCAGAAGTCCCACAGGCGTGAGCACCGAATACCGTCCGCCTACATCATCAGGGATGTCATAGGTGGCATATCCTTCCTCTGTCGCCAGCTTTTTAAGGGCTCCCTGAGAGGCATCGGTGATCGCAAACACCCTTTTAGAGGCGCCCTTGCGTCCGTATTTTTTTTCGAGCTGTGCCTTCAGCAGGCGGAAAGCGATGGCCGGCTCAGTGGTGGTACCGGATTTGGAAATGACAATCACCGAGTAATCCGCATTATCCAGCAGCCTCAGCAGGTCATCCATGTATTTCGGTTCCAGGTGATGTCCGGCATACAGGAGTTTTGGCGGACCCCCGGCCGGCTTGGGGAGGTAGGCGTCAAAAGATCCTGAAAGGGCTTCGGTGACGGCCCTGGCACCCAGGTAAGAGCCTCCGATGCCGCAGACCACGACGTATTCAGACTGGTTTCTAATGACGGAAGCATCCGACAATAAACGTGCTGTCAGATCTGCCCCGGTGGCAGATGGCAGGTCCACCCACCCGAGGAAGTCCGCTCCCTTGCCCGTCTTGCGGAAAATCTGATCGAAGTGGTGTTGCACCTCCGATTCAAACAACAAGACCTCGTCCCGGTTTAGAAATTCACGGGACATGCCGAAATTGAACTTAAGTTGAACCATATCGCAGTGTTTAATCGAGTTTCCTTGCGATCTCTATGGTCTCGAAGGCCTCCACAATGTCTCCGACCTTGATGTCGTTGAAACGGTCAATGTTGAGTCCGCATTCATAACCCGTAGAAACCTCCTTCACGTCATCCTTGAAGCGTTTCAGCGAGCCCAGATGGCCGGTATAGACCACGATGCCGTCGCGAATCAGCCTGACGGTGGAGTTGCGGTGGATCTTGCCGTCGAGCACCATACACCCGGCCACGGAACCGACCTTGGTGATCTTGAACACATCCCTGACCTCCAGGTTGGCAATGATCTTTTCCTCGATCTCGGGGGAAAGCATCCCCTCGATGGCCGATTTGATCTCGTTGATGGCATTGTAGATAATACTGTACAGTCGGATATCAATCTGCTCGGCCTCGGCAAGCTTCCTGGCGGCAACAGAGGGCCTGACCTGGAATCCTACGATAATGGCATTGGATGCGGAAGCCAGCAGCACGTCCCCTTCGGTGATGGAGCCGACCGCCTTGTGGATGATGTTCACCTGTACCTCCTCGGTGCTGAGTTTCAGCAGGGAGTCAGACAAGGCCTCAATGGATCCGTCCACATCCCCTTTGACAATAATGTTCAGCTCCTTGAAGTCACCAATTGCAATCCTGCGGCCGATCTCATCCAGCGTGATGTGCTTCTGCGTACGCAGTCCCTGTTCACGCATGAGTTGCTGGCGCTTGGTAGTGATGGACTTGGCTTCGGATTCGGTTTCCATGACGTGGAAGGTATCCCCGGCAAGGGGTGCCCCTGCCAGTCCGAGTATCAAGACTGGCATCGACGGACCAGCCTCTTCTATACGCTGTCCCCGTTCATTGAACATGGCCTTCACCTTTCCGTGGGTGACCCCGGCCACGACAATGTCCCCGACCCGCATGGTGCCATTTTGTATCAGAACGGTTGCCAGGTAGCCACGGCCTTTGTCCAGCGAAGACTCAATCACGGTCCCTGAACCTCGTTTAAATGGATTGGCCTTTAGTTCTTTAAGTTCCGCTTCGAGCAAAACCTTTTCGAGCAGGGCTTCGATATTGACCCCGTTCTTGGCCGAGATTTCCTGGCTCTGGTATTTCCCGCCCCAGTCCTCCACCAGGATGTTGAGCTTTGAAAGTTCTTCCTTGACGCGTTCCGGGTTGGCAGCAGGTTTGTCTATCTTGTTTATTGCGATCACAATGGGAACACCCGCGGCCTGGGCATGGTTAATGGCCTCCACGGTCTGCGGCATCACATTGTCGTCTGCCGCCACCACAATGATGGCCACATCGGTCACCTTGGCCCCCCTTGCACGCATGGCCGTAAACGCTTCGTGACCCGGGGTGTCGAGGAAGGTGATAGACTTGCCGTTTTCCTGTTCCACGTTGTAGGCACCGATATGCTGGGTGATGCCCCCAGCCTCGCCGGCAATGATGTTGGAGTGTCTGATCCGGTCGAGCAATGAGGTCTTGCCATGGTCCACGTGGCCCATTACGGTCACAATGGGGGCGCGGTCACGCAGATGTGCCGGGTCATCCTCTTCATCTTCTATTGTTTCCTGGCTGTCTACACTGACAAATTCCACCTGCGCACCGAACTCATCGGCCACGATGGAAATGGTCTCCGCATCCAGGCGCTGGTTGATGGAAACAAATAGTCCAAGGCTCATGCAAGTGGAGATGATCTCATTTACGGATACATTCAGCAGTTGGGCCAGCTCTGCCGCCGACACAAACTCGGCCACCTGTATGGTCTTGCCTTCGCTGGCAGCCTGTTCCATTTCTTTTTCACGCTGCTGCTGCACCTGGTCCCGCTTCAGCCTTCTGTGCTTGGAGGTTTTGGATTTGCCAGTACCGCTCAGGCTGGCGAGGGTTTCCCTGATCTGGCGGGAGATCTCCTCTTCGGTAAGCTCGGGCTTCACAATCTCTTTTCTTCCGCGACGCCCCTTTGCGGCATCCTGTGCCGTCTGTCCGGCGGCTGGTGCCTGGCCTTCTGCCGGCCTGTCCTTCCTGATGCGCTTGCGCTTGCGCTTTTTCGCCTTTCCAGGGTCTGAGGAAGAGGCAACAGGTTTTTTTGCGGGCTCCTTGGCTTGGGGAAGCTCCATTTTCCCAAGGATTGTTATGCCTTCCAGCTTCTTGAACTGGGTCTTGAAATGAGACTCCTTTTCTTCTTCTTTTTCCGGTTCAGGCTTTGCGGGCTCTTCCTGAGGCGGTGCTTCCGCCGGAGATTCAACTTCCTTTTCCGTTGGCTTTTCTTCAGCCGGTTTTTCGGTTTCGGCGACAGGGGCTTCCTTTTCCTCCTCGTCCTTGTCTTTTGCTGCTTTTTTGGCCGGCTTTTTCTTCTCCAGCTCCATTTTTCCAAGGATCTTGAGCTTGCTTGGCTTTTCAGGGGCTTCGGCTTCCGGTGCCGGTTCAGCAGCTGGTTTTTCCTTATCGTCGGATGCTTTAGGAGCCTCCGCTTCTTCCGTCTTTTTCGCGACCGGCTCTTTCTCCTCCTTGGCAGGGGGAGCTTCCTGGGGTTTTGCAGGCTCTTTCTCCGGGGCTGGTTCAGCCGGTGGCTCTGGCTGGGCCTTCATGTCCTTAATGAACAGCTCTTTCTCCTCTGTTTCATGCTTTTGAACAGCGGCTTTTTTTGCATCCTCCTCGGCAGTTTTCACCCCGTCGATGGATACGGTCTCCCTTTTCAATAGGTTAAGGCCCACCTTCTGAGTGGCCTCCTTAAGGGTTTTCTCACTTTGAAACTCCTTGAAAAGCAAGTCATAAGCCTCCGCAGGAATCTTCGAGTTGGGGTTGTTCTCCACCGAAAATCCTTTTTTCGAAAGGAATTCAATAATGGTACTTGTACCAATATTGAACTCTTTTGCAATTTTGCTTAAACGCAGGATTTTAGCACCTTCAGTCATATTCAGGTTTGTGTTTTCAAAAA
>SLNU01000350.1 GCA_007132865.1 Bacteroidales bacterium
GTGTGATTATTCTTTTCGATGACCATGATGACATTGCCGGTCGACCATACCTGCTCAAGCTCAAAAAACATCGCAAACCCGCATTCAACGGATAACAGGCTAAGCTCTCTGTGGTAGGTAAGGTAAAGTGTATCGGTCTGTCCCGGAAATACCAGCACAAACCCGCATGTATCCGCCAGGGGGTCCAGCGGCAACTCGATACGTGACACCAGGGCCCGGTTGTTGTAAATCGGTTCCCCTGGCCGGCCCAGGCCGAATACAGTCAAACTATCAATTATTGCGGTCTGGGCCTGCCCGTTTTCTGAAGGCAGGTAAAACCCGATTCGCAGGGGATTGGCTGTGAGCTCCTCGCAAACCTCATCCTGCTGGCAGGCTGCAAGCAGGCCCGTCAGCAGAATGACCGACAGGATGACCGGCAGCAAAAGCCTGAAACGGCCCGGCCCGAAAATTGCGGGAAGTGTCCTCATCCCTGCAAAATTAACAAAAAAGCCACTGCCGTTAACCCGGCATCTTAGAAGAAGCATAACCCGCCCGGGACATACATGGCCTCTTCGTCTCCCAGGGCGCTGCCGTCCGCATCGAAAATCAGTATCCTGCCACGTTGAGAGAAATCCACGGCATCGGTGACGTATATATGCCCGCTGTCCGGGTCTACAGATAGTCCATAAAAGGCCCTTCCGTCGGCCGGGATCAGCAAACTTGCCTCGGAATTTGGGTCCTGGGTGTTGAACCGGTAGATGTCGTCACCGATCGTATAAAGCGTGGAGCCATCGGGACTGACTCCAAGGGCGGTATAGGTCTGCCCGATTTCCGGCAACATATAAGTGCGCAAAACCTGGAAATTCTCCCTGCTCACCTGTACCAGGGCAGCCTCACTGTTGTTCATCCAGTTCCCCGCGCACAGCACCCACAGGTGACCCTGGGCATCCTTTTGAAGGCTTACCGGGGATGAACCCACCCACAGGCTGTCTGTCAACTGGTCGGTGGCAGGATCTAGGAAGTACAAATGGCCGGTTCCCGCCCCCGCAGACACGGCCATGCCTGACAGCATCACCAGCTCCTCATTCCACCCCGTCACGGGAATTTGTCCGATTACAGTATTTGACTGCAGGTTTACGATCCCCAGTTGCCCTGAAAACAAATCGCTGACATAGGCTTTTTCAGGTCCGACTTTCAGCAGGTATCGCGGAGACACCAGTCCGTCGATGACCGCTTGCCGTTCCAGGGTGAACAGATCAACCACCTCAATCTTCCCCGAATTGTTCACGACCAGGTATGCCAGATCCTGCACCACCGTCACGGACTGGAATATATCGCCCAAAGCCTCCCCATTTGCCTGGTAAAACAGGTCCTGATACATTTTCCCGGACTTTTTGTCATAATAGCCCAGGGAGGCGTTGCCCGACTGGAAGTTGCCTTCATTGATGATGAAGACCCCCTCTCCGGGAAGGATCTCCGGGAAATGGTCATTTACAGGACCCGGATCCTTTTCACAGGCGGTGAAAAGGAGTGGGCCTGCCAGGAGCAGGGCCAGTTGAATCATGGTCTGAAGGCGTGTCGGTTTAATAAGCCTGGGGGCGCGCGCGCGTGAGAGGGTGCGGATATTCATACGGTTCATGTTGTTAATAAGTGTTGTTTTAAGTGTTGTTCTTAAATTGTTCTTAAGTGGTTTGCAATTTTAATTGGATGCCTGCCTTAAAGAATCGCAGGGGCATTGGCCTGGCAGGCATGATCTCATAGTTCTGGTTCCAGATGTTTACAAGCTGCAGGAAGAGGTACACCTGGTGGGCAGGACGCTCAATGGTTCCACCCAGCATCAGGTCGCCCTGGTGCCAGGCCGTGATCCATTGATGGTTGTCGCTGCTGGTGTAGGATCTCCCAGTAATAGCATGGTCGTAATCCAGGCGGAAAGCCCCCCTTTCAAACCGCAGGTTTATCTGGCCCCTGTTTTTGGGTACGTAGATCAGCTGCTTGCCCTTTGAGCGGTCATTCGGACCCGATCCCCTCATGTTTTCGGAAATGCTGTGGTCCCAGCCAGCCTGCCAGGAAAAATTCAAGCAGGGAAGATTGGTAGCCCCGGCAACCCTGGCCTCCAGGCCATAGCTCCTGACCTGCAGAATATTCACCGGACTCCATATTAGTCCGCCACTCCCTGGCAACCACGCGATCCAGTCGCTGATGACCCGGTGGAAACCTGTGACAGAGAAGGACCGGCTGCCAGTCGGAGACTCCCAGAAAATCCCCGCATCCTGGCTCCATCCTTTCTCAGGTCTCAGGTCAGGGTTTCCACCGGGGGACCAATACAGGTCATTCAGCGTGGGCAGGCGAAAGTTTTTCCCGGCATTGGCCTTCACCAGGAAGCCCCTGCCGGCCTTCCAGGCGATCCCGGCAGCCGGCACGAATGGAATCGGTAGTCCGCCACCAACCTCCTGCCGGCCTTCCGCCCTGAGCTGCAGCCTTTCATCGGGGCTTGCATAGCTTGCCGAAGCATAAAAGGCGATCAGGTCCCGGCTAACCCGGTCTCCGTAGTTGTCGGCCCCGGCCCTGACCTGCCGGTGCCTGATCCCGGCGTGAACCAACAGAGCCGGACCAGCTTGCCAGGCTGTTTCGGCCTCTTGCTGCAAGGTTTGCCAGTGGCTGTGGCTTTCCAGGTTCAGGCTGTCGCGGTAAGTCAGTGCTTCATCAAACCACGCCCCACGCCAGCTTATCCTTAGGGGTCCGGTTTCTGACTGCCAGTTGGCCGTTAGCCGGGTAGCACGGTCTTGCTGCTGCGCCCCGGAATGCCTCTGGTAAAGTGCGGGGGGGATGTTCCTGTGGTCTGATTGCATCCACAGGTTGATTCCGGCCAGATGCCGCCTCCCGATCCGCCACTGCGCTTCTCCCAGGAGTCCTTTGCCGTTGTAAGCTGCATATTGCTGGGTTTGCCTGGGATTGCTTGGCGAAGCGGAATTGGTATACTGGTATTTATTTGCTGATCGGTGGTTAAATGCCCTGATGCTGGTGCGAAAACGCTGGCCTGCATATTCGGCGCGTCCTTGTTGGGCAAATCCCTCCAGACTCGTGGCTTCAAGTCCGCCAACAAAGGAGAATCCCCGTTGTTTCAGGCCACCGCTCTCCAGAAAGATGGCCCCGGCCATTGCCCCGCTGCCCCAGCGGGCAGAGCTTCCCCCGTATTGCATAGAGATGTCATCAAAAAAGAATACAGGCAACAGGGAAAGGTCATTTTGGGCACTCATCGGGTTTTCCAGTGGGACCCCCTGCCAGAACAAGGCCGTCTGGGAAGCCGATCCGCCCCGTACCGACATGGTGGCCAGGATTCCCGGACCATAACTTCTGACAAACA
>SLNU01000294.1 GCA_007132865.1 Bacteroidales bacterium
CCGCCTACGGCGAACCCAACTACAGGGTTTTCGGCAATCTGACCATCAAGGGAATCACACACGGCATTGCTTTTGATGCGGTGGTTGACCTGGCCGAAGAGTGGATGGAAGCCACCGCCGGATTTAGTTTTGACCGTTCCCTGTATGAAGTAAGGTTCGGGTCTGGAAGTTTCTTTGAGGATCTGGGCGACAACCTTATCCTCGACGAGATTTTCCTGGAAGTGCACATCGTCGCATCCCTGTAGCGGCATTCAGGGAGTTCTGTGCGGAGGGTTCATGACTGACCAGCGCAAATCAATGCGGCCGGTTTCCCCGAGGGAAACCGGCCGCATTATTATTCACCTCTTCACCTATTTTATTGGTCCTCATCCTCCCCGAACTGTTCCTGGTCAGAGGTCCACTTGTAATTGTAAAGGCCTTCCAATAGCCTTTTCTTTTTTTCCTCCTCGCTCAGGTTTTCGAATGTGGCCCTTGCTTCTTCGTATTTGCGCCGCTTTTCCTCTTCGATTTTGTTGATCTCAGCGGCAAAGCCGGTCTCGATACGGTTCCTCAGGAAGCCGTTGGCGACGGCCGGGAACAGCTCAAGCAACAGCTCCTCCTTTTCATTCTGTACAAGCTGTACGTTCCCGAATTCCTCCAGCACGGGATTTTCCTGCTTCTTATAGTCTTTCGGATCGTATGGGGTCTCTTTTGGTGAACCGGTTATCTGCTTGCGGAAGGCCGGGTCGACCGGTATCGGTGTCTTTCCGTATAGCCCCTTCACCAGGTTTACGAACTGGTTGGAATTGGTGGTATAGAAGGGTTTCCCGTTGTTTTCGTCGATCACACAGTTCACGGCCTGCACGCCCACGATCTGGCTGGTCGGGGTGACCAGCGGCGGGCAACCGGCTGCGAGGCGTACGATCGGAATGATCTCCAGAACCCTGGGTAGGAGTTTTTCCAGTTTCAATTGCTTCAACTGGGCCAGCATATTGGTGTACATGCCCCCCGGAATTTCTGCGGTCCGCACTTTCTCATTGGGTGGCGGGAATTTGAAGTACTTCTCGATGGCCTGTGTGGTCTCCAGCAGCTCCCTTTCCTTACGCTCATTGGCCAGATCGATGGCTTTGTCAAACAATGCATCCACCTCTTTGGGCAGCTTGTCTTTGGTAATGTCAAAGTCCAGCGGAAATATCTGGTAGGTATCAAATGCCGCCAGTTCCTTGCGGATTTCCAGCAGTTCCCTGTTGATCTTCACGACGGATTCAAGGTCCACCCCGGTCTCAATGCCCAGTTTGTCGCAGAAGATCTGTACAATCTCAAAGGCCGGTGCCGCGGGTCCGCCTGCAAAATTCAGGATGCAGGTGTCCACGATGTCCGCACCGTTCATTATGGCAGTCAGCAAGGACGCAAGTCCGTAACCGGGCGTGGAATGCGTGTGAAAGTCGACCGGAATACCCACTTCTTCCTTCATCAGCTTGATGATGATGCCCGATTTCACCGGGGGGATCAGACCGGCCATGTCCTTGATTGTGATCATATCTGCCCCCATTTTCTCCAGCTCCTGCGCTTTGCGGACAAAATATTCGATCGTAAACACCTTACCCGGAAGGGGCTTGCCTTTCAAAATGCCTTTCAGGCGGTCCCTTTTCCGGAATTTGGGATCGACCGTGTAACATACGGTGCAATCGGCGATGCCCCCGTTCTCCTTCACGTATTTAATGGTCGATTTCATATTGTTTACATCGTTCAGGGCATCGAAAATGCGCATGATGCCGATGCCCGACTGTACCGCATGCCTGTTGAAGCCCTCAATTACGGAGTCGGGATAGGGGTTGTAGCCGAACAGGTTGCGTCCACGCGAAAGGGCGGTCAGCTTTGAGGTGTCCCCGATTACGGCCTTGATTTTCTCCAGCCTTTCCCAGGGATCCTCATTCAGGTAACGCATCACCGAGTCAGGCACGGCCCCTCCCCATACTTCCATGGCATAAAAGCCGGCATCCCTGAAAAGGGGCAGTACGCGGTCAACCTGGTCCTGCGTCATTCGGGTGGCAAAAAGGGATTGCTGGCCGTCGCGCAGCGTGAGGTCCCGTATCAATAACTTCCTGTTCATATGTGTTTGAATTCCCTGGTTAAAAAAATTGGTGTCTCCCTGTGGGGCGCACGCGCCGAGTCTCCCTGTGGGTGTCTACTATTGAATGGACTAACTCCCAGCAAAGGTAGACATTCTCCAGCTAATTGTGAAATTAATAACAGACATTAAAAGGGAAAATCATCCATGTCTGACTGCCGCGGTCCTTCCCCTTGTTCAGGGGGAGTGGCCTCCTTATGCGTGAGGTTGCTTTCGACATAAATGGCCTTGTATGGTGTGGTCGGACAGGCGTACTCGCAAGCCCCGCAGCCGACGCAAAGCTCAGGGGTGACCTCCGGCAGAAAAAGCCCATCGTAAGGCACCATGTCTACTGCCTTTGTCGGACAATGTTCGGAGCATGCTCCGCAATCGGTCCGGTCGACCGACACAATGCAGCTTTCGACCATGAAACGGGCCACCCCGATCTGGATCTTCTGCTTGGATTCCTGCGTTTGTTTGGTGATTGCACCGGTGGGACAAACCTCCGAGCATTTTACGCAGTCGTAATTGCAAAAATTCTTGTGGAAATCCAGCTTTGGCTGCATGAACCCCTCCAGTCCGTAATCGAAAAAGGACGGCACGATGACGTTTGTCGGGCAAACGCTCACGCACAGGTAGCAGGCAATGCATTTTCCCGTGAAATGATCGTGACTGAGGGATCCGGGCGGGGTCACCGGGTGCTCCGTACCTGTCGGTACCATGCCCGGTTCACTACCGCCCTGGGCTTTCCCGGATTTTTTAAATAACGGGATACTTAGCATGGCGGCACCCAGCCCAAGCAGGAACTGCCGCTTGTCCTGGTCGCCGTTTGGCTTGTCTGGGTTTTTAATTGATTTCACAGCTGATATGGGAATATAGGTAAGCCCCTGGTTCGGACAGGCATCAAAACAATTGAAACAGCTAACGCAGCGGCTTTGGTCCACCTCCTTTGTCTTGCTGTTGATGCACTCGGCCTTGCATACCCGTTCACAGCGGCCACAGAAATTGCAGGCCTCATCCCGGAAACCGATCTGGTATCGGGACTGGGAGGCGATCAGTCCGAGCAGGCTGCCTGCCGGGCACAGCGTATTGCAGAAAAGCCTTCCCCTTAAGGACGCCATGATGGCCACGGTCAGAAAAACGACCGCCGAGACCATCAGCACATCCCATGGGAGGGTTTTCACCATCATGGGTGCCACAGAATAATTCCCGCGGGCCTCCAGGAAGATGGCCA
>SLNU01000193.1 GCA_007132865.1 Bacteroidales bacterium
GCGGCATGTACCTGAAGGAAATAGGGGGCATAATAGGTGATCTCATCCCGGGTGCGGGTTTCTTCTCCATAAAAACCAAACATATAATCTTCTGTGGTGCTTACCCTGGTGTCACCGTACCACCACCACTGACCTCCGTGATACAACCAGCCGGTTGGTCTGCCGTAGGAGTGATTGGAAATGATGGCTCCGTCTGCTGCTGCAATGGCCATTTCTTCTTCATCGTTGATAAAGTCGTAGGCGTGCAGGGTGGCTTTTGGAGCCATACCTTTTGCAGCAGGATTGATACCTGCAGCTACCATGGTGCCTGATACGTGGGTGGCATGGGCGTGAATACTGGGGGCATCATCCTTTTGAATGGTACGACCCTGGAATTCCCTGTGGGTATGACGGAGTCTGCCTGCATCCCATACATTCAGGGTTACACCTTCTCCATCCAGGTTCAGGTCGCTGAGTCCGCCTGTCCACAACCGGCTTGTGTTGATGGTATGGGCGGCAGTCAGGTTCATGGTTGCATAGTAAATGGGGTGTGAGAACCGGTCAAATCCTACCAGCCTCAGGTACACCAGGCTGTCCTGAACTTCCAGGGGGGTGCCCGTTTTTAGCGCCATGGATGAAATCATTTCATGATGCCGTTCCCAGCGTGCACCCAGATCTATGGCCAGCCGCTTCAATAATTGCTGATTAGTGGCTTCCCTTACTTTCTGGAGGGCTGTTTCGTCCGGATTGGCTACCGGGATGTGACTATCGGTGGTGTCGGTTGCATGAAATGCTGTCAGGATGATAAAGCTGGTCAGTATTGCCAGCACCCGTGGGATAAGATATTGTTTGATCATAATCTGTAAGTGAGTTGAATAAAAAAGGGAAGGCCCAATCACCTTCCCTTTTAAAAGTTGATAAAGCGGATTATCGGGTTATCTGCAGACGTTTTGTTTGCAGACCCTCCCGGGTTGCGACCTGAACAAAATAGATACCATTTTTCAATCCATGGATATCTATCTGGTGGCTGGTTCCAACATTTCTGTTGGTGTAAACCACCTGCCCAAGCATGTCAAAAATACGCACTTCGTTGATTTCTGCATCAGAGGAAATATTGAACACCCCCTGTGCAGGGTTGGGGTAGAGGCTAATAGCAACCTCTTCCCTTTCAGGAGCGGATACTTCCTGGTCACGGTAGGCAAACATATCCTCAACGATTGTGTCGGTGGTTACTGTCAGGCTTCTGTCGTCACCTTCCTGCCATTCACCTCCGTCCCATCCATCTCCAAGCAGATCAGAGAAGTATTTGTAAGAATATTGTCCTGCCGGTAGTCTGAAAGATCTGCTGTAGGTTAGCGGATCATCAGAAGATTTGGCCAGGAGCTGTTGCTCCGGATTGGTGCCAGGCTCTTCTTCACCGTTGACTGTGCCTGAAATGAAAATGTGATGTACTTCAGGGTCGAAGTCTTTCAGGTTCTCGAACTCTATGGCTGGATCCAGGTTAACGTTGAATGTGACATCAAACCAGGGTTCTCCTGCCCCGTAACGCAGCACGAAAACATCAAAGCTACCCGCTGAGGTGAGCACGTCTTCATAAGCTTCAAATTCGCCCATAAAGCGTCCCACTACATACACTTCGTCACCGGGTGATACGGCCACGCCCCAGATGTCTTCCCTGGCAGTACCGCCAAAGGCCTCAGCCCACAGTGCTTCACCGTTCTGACTGAAGGCGGCAATAAATCCGTCCTGGCTTCCATCGTTGCTTTCAATGCTCAGCTCCTCGCTGAATACGATGGAGTCAGTGAAATCACCGGCAACGTAGATGTATCCATTCTCGCTGACCTGGAGGGCCCTGAGGTTTTCAGCGGTTGCCTCATTGCCGAAATACCTGGCCCATTGCAGCTCCCAATCAGGGTTGAGTTTGATTAAAATGGCGGAAGTACGTGCTTCATTGACCGGGGTAAACATATTGTGTTCATCCCACTGGATATGGGTGCGCGAGTGTCCTCCTATGTACAGACTTCCATCCTCATCATGCCCCAGACCAAATATGGCGGTCCTGTTGGTGATGGCGGTGGAGAAATGCTGGTCTCTGACGTGGTTTCCGTCGGGTGTTACCTCAATGATTGCGATACCCCCTCCGTCACTCTCGGTGGTGATGTCATTAACCATCAGGGACTCGTTGTAGCGTGCTGCAAATACGATATTTCCGTCGGGGGCTATGGTAATGGCTTCACCGCGGTCATCTCCTGGCAGGGTAGAGTTCCAGTGCCACTGGTAGGCACCCAGGGCGTCAAGCTTAACCAGCAGGGCATAGAAGTTTGTCCCTCCTGTTCCGGGTTCAACCATGGTACCTGCAATATTCACATCCTGACGGAATTGCGTGGTTACATAAACGGATCCGTCCTGATCTACTATCATATTGTTGGCACTTCCGGTTGTTACCAAACCTCCGGCATGGGAACTGCTGAATGACCTGACCCACTCGAGCATACCTGCATCTGTGTATTTGGCCACGAAATTGGCCCTGTTGTCAGCCGACATATTGGTTTCTGACAGGTCAGCGGAGAAGAATGTGGCATCTCCCCTGAAATCTCCGAACAGGTAAACATGGCCGTCATGGTAAACAGGCTTGAAGCCGCTGGATCCTGTTGAACCGTCTGCTTCAGCTGTCACAACCCACTCAAGCTCCTTTTCGGGGGATATCTTGGCAAGGATCATATTGTTTCTGGTGCCTTCAGGCTCGATTTCCGTGCCCAGGATGTTGACTGGTCCACGGAAAAAGCCGGTTACATAGGCGTTTCCTTCGTCATCAACGGCAATGCCTTCCCCAAAGGTGGCGTTCTCACCATGTATGGCCACTGACCAGTCATACTCATGCCTGGGGGCTTCGGTGGGGAGGTGGAATACAACCTTATACTCGGTAATGATAGTTGGATTTTCTGCGGTAACAGTAATGACTGCGGTGCGCTCTTCCAGGCTTCCGGTAACATTTTCTGCTTGCTCAATTTCCACAGTGGCCAGCTCACTATTGGCTTCGGCTGAGACAACAGGGATCTGTCCGAAAGCTGACACAGGATAGTAGTAGGTGCGCAGATTGGGATCAAATCCCTCCAGTGGCTCGTCATTCAAAAGGATAGAGGCCAGGGTGGCGTCTCCGTCCAACTCCTTGAATCGAAGAAGGAATATGTCGAAGCTTCCGAAAGACTCAGCTGTATGTTCAAAACCTTCAAAAACACCCATGTATCGTCCGACAACGTAGATGTCATCACGTTCAGAAACGGCCATCCCCCAAACATCCTCACGGTTTGTTCCACCGAATGGTGTAGCCCAGCGAGCTTCCA
>SLNU01000192.1 GCA_007132865.1 Bacteroidales bacterium
AACCACAGCCTCCTCAACCCTTGGGATACCGACCGCATCAAGCAGTCCCTGCACCTGTTCCGGGGGCAGATAACCATCATGCGAATTGTCAATGATCTGCCTGATCTGTGAAAGGTCTGCCGGGGGGAGGGCGGAGTTTTCCGGGCAGGGCCTTGGGGTGCGATAAACCCGGGCAAGGGCGTTGCCCAATACCACCTCGTCGGGGAAATTTATCCGGCCCTTCGCAATAAAGGCATCCACCTCCTCCCGGGCGGTAAGAATACTCGGCAGCACGGGAAAAATGGGTTTGCCGGAGGTTTTCATTTTTTGGTGCAGCACCTCGTATACGTCGAAAACTGGAAACAGTCCCGGGGTACCGAAGATCACAACCATTCCGTCAATCTCGCTGAATTTATTGTCCACGTGATCGATGATGATGCCCAGTTGCTCAGCGGTTCCAGTGGCCAGGAAGTCGATGGGGTTCGCAACCGAGGAACCCGGGTGTAATTGAGACAGCAACTCAAATGAATCGGGCGTTTCGATATGCGGGACCGCCAATCCGCCATTCGCCAGGGCATCGGTGAGCATCACCGCGGGTCCGCCTGCATGGGTGATGATGGCAATGTTTTTCCCCTCCAGCGGAGGGTGCATGAACACGGAGGCCACCGCGATCAGGTCCTCTCGTCCATAACACCTGACAATGCCGGCTTTTTGAAACAAAGCGTTCACTGCCGCATCCGGGGTGGCCAGTGCTCCGGTATGGGAGGAGGCGGCCCGGCTGCCGGCATCCGAGCTGCCGGCCTTGACTGCGGCAATGCGGCAGCCTTTCCTGACCAGGGAAGAGGCATGTTTCAGCAAAAGCTGAGGCTTTGAAACGGTCTCAATATAAAGTAGTTTCACCCTTGAGCTGGCAGCCGGGTCGAAGGTTTCGTCCCAGTACTGCACGACCTCCTCCACACCCATCTGGGCACTGTTGCCCACCGAGAAGACATTGGCAAAACTCAGTCCGTTCGGGATGCCGGCCTCCATGATGAAACAGGCCGTGGCGCCCGAACCCGAGACAAAGTCGCAACCACCGGGGTCCAGCCTGGGAATCGGGTAGGTGAACACACTGTGGTGACTGGGCGTGAGCACCCCGATGCAATTGGGCCCGACAAGCGATCCGCCCACTTCGTTCACTATGGAAACCAGGCGTTCCTCAAGGAGGGTGCCTTCCATGCTTTCCTCACTGAAACCGGCCGATAGAACGATAAAGGCCCGGGTATTCTTCTGTTTGGCAAGTATCTCAGTCGTCTCAGGTACAAAACGGGCGGGAATGGCCATGATGGCCAGGTCGACCTGGGGCAGGGATCCGGCATCCGGATAGCACCGGATGCCCTGTACCTCAGTTTCTTTCGGGTTGGTCGCATATAGCTTGCCCCGGAAACCCCCGTCAATCAAATTCTTCAACACTTTGCCGCCCGGTTTTCCGATGTCGTTGGAGCCTCCGACCACAACGATGCTCCCGGGGTTTATTAACTTCTCATTGATCATTTTGTCTCACTTTTTACCCGGGCTAAGGTAACAAAATTCCCTCCAAAATTTATGAGATAGCAGCCATTCACTCCCAAAATTATTGCTATTTTGTGGCTCAAAACAACTGAAATATAATCAACCTCATTGAATATTAATCAATCACATTGGATATGAATGACCAAACCAACCGAGACCTTCAAGAATCTTCAATGATTGCCCTGAGGGATTGCATGGGACTGCAAGCCCATGAAACGCTATTGATCGTCACTGATGAGGTGAAGCGGGAGATCGGGGTGAGCCTGCATGAGGCCGGAAAAACCCTTTGCCGGGAATCCCTGTTGATCGAGATGAAAGCCAGGGAGGTCAACGGGGAGGAACCCCCACCCCTGATCGCGGAGATGATGAAAAAAGTAGATGTAGTTGTTTGTCCGACCGCCAAATCCCTCACCCATACCGATGCCCGGCGGGAGGCCGTCAAACTGGGGGTCCGTGTCGGCACAATGCCAGGTATTAACCCCGATACCATGAAGCGTTGCCTAAGCGCGGATTACGACAAGATTATCCGGCTGACCCATTATATCGCCGATAAACTGGAAGGCGTCTCCACCATCCGGGTGGTAACGGAAAAAGGAACAGACCTCACCATGCCCGTGGAAGGGAGGAAGATCATCCCCAGCACGGGGGTGTTAAGAAACAAGGGAGAAAGCGGCAACCTGCCCTCGGGAGAGGTTTACCTGGCACCCTGGGAAGGCAGGTCGAACGGCCGGGTGGTCATCGACGGCTCAATGGCCGGACTCGGTATGCTGGAGGAGGACCTGGTGATCGACATACGCGACGGCTATGCCGAGGAGATCCAGGGCGGCGCACAGGCCGGCAAGCTGATCGGGATCTTCGAAAAGGCCGGCCGCGATGCAAGGGCGGTGGCTGAATTCGGAATCGGCACCAACTACAAGGCCATCCTTACCGGCATGATTCTGGAAGATGAAAAGGTGTTCGGCACCATCCATGTCGCCTTTGGGAACAACCTGACCATGGGCGGGAACATCTCTGTTAACCTGCACCTCGACGGACTGGTAAGGGAGCCCGATGTGTATTTTGACGATGAACTGATCATGGAAAAAGGCAAGATGGTCGGCTACGATGAAAATGACTAGGTTACCATGAAAATGATTGGGTTGCCATGAAAATGACTAAGAAGGAGCGGTTTGCATTCGTTCTTGACTATTTTGCTACCCACCAGCCAGTCGCAGAAACAGAACTGGCGTACGGGGATCCATACCAGCTGCTGGTGGCCGTAATCCTCTCCGCCCAATGCACCGACAAGCGCGTGAACCTGATCACTCCGCCATTCTTTGAGCGCTTCCCTGAGGCGGACTCCCTTGCCCTGGCAAGCCAGGAAGAGGTGTACACGTTAATCCGCTCCTGCTCCTATCCCAACAGCAAGGCCCGGAACCTGGTCGGCATGGCCCGAAAGCTTATGGCCGAATTTGGGGGTGTGGTGCCCGGGGATGTCGCAGAGCTGGTGAAACTGCCCGGAGTGGGCCGAAAAACAGCAAATGTGATCGCCTCCGTGGTATTCAAGCAGCCCGCACTGGCGGTCGACACCCATGTGTTCCGGGTGGCGGCAAGGATCGGTCTGACCACCAATGCCAAAACACCCCTGGAGACAGAAAAACAACTGCTGAGACACATCCCGGTGCACCAGGTGGCCATCGCCCACCACTGGCTTATCCTGCATGGCCGCTACATCTGCCAGGCCAGAAAGCCGAAATGCGACCAGTGCCCCCTAACAGCGGCATGCCGGTACTTTCAAAAGGTTGTTGGCTAA
>SLNU01000101.1 GCA_007132865.1 Bacteroidales bacterium
CAATTTTCATACCAAAATCCTTCTTCAGCCGGGAGGCTGCCCATGTGGAGGGATTTGCCAAGGAGTGCGCCGTGGTGACCCACTACCGCCTGAAGAATGCCGAAGACGGCAGTGGAATCGTTGTGGATGAGGATGCCAAACTGGAAGAGGAACTCATCATCCGGCCCACGTCTGAAACCATCATCTGGGACACTTACCGGGGCTGGGTGCAGTCTTACCGCGACCTTCCCATCCTGGTGAACCAGTGGGCCAATGTGGTCAGGTGGGAGATGCGTACCCGCATGTTCCTGCGTACGGCCGAATTCCTCTGGCAGGAGGGCCATACCGCCCATGCCACCGAACAGGAGGCCCTGGATGAAACCCGCCTGATCCTGGACCTATATGCTGATTTTGCCGAAAACTTTATGGCCATGCCCGTGCTCAAGGGTACCAAATCGGTCAACGAGCGCTTTGCCGGGGCCCTGGAAACTTTCTGCATCGAGGCACTGATGCAGGATGGCAAGGCCCTGCAAGCCGGGACATCCCATTTTCTGGGACAGAATTTTGCCAAAGCCTTTGATGTGAAGTTTTCCAGCCAGGAAGGGAAACTTGAGTATGTCTGGGCCACTTCCTGGGGGGTTTCCACACGCCTGGTCGGCGCCCTGATCATGGCCCATTCGGATGATCACGGACTCGTCCTTCCCCCTAAGCTGGCACCCATACAGGTAGTCATTATTCCCATCTACAAAAATAAAGAACAGTACGATCTCGTTTGCTCTAAGGCAAAGACAATTGAAGAGGGCTTAAAAAACAAGGGCATTGCGGTGAAACTGGATGACCGTGACACCCACAAACCCGGCTGGAAGTTCAATGAATACGAATTCAAGGGGGTGCCGGTCAGGATTGTAATCGGACCGAGGGATGTAGAGAACGGTACCGTGGAGATCGCCCGTAGGGATACCCTCGAAAAGGAGGTTTACCAGATGGCCGACCTGGAAAACAAGGTGGAACACCTGCTGCACGCGATACAGGACAATATGTACCAGAAGGCTTTGTCGTTCAGGGAGGACAATACGCATAAGGCGGACTCCTGGAAAGAGTTCAGGGACATCATACACAACAAGGGTGGTTTTGTGTTGGCACATTGGGACGGCACCGCAGAGACCGAACAAAAGATCAAGGAGGAGACCAAGGCCACCATCCGGTGCATCCCCCTTGAATCGGTCCGCGAGCCTGGCAAGTGCATATATTCCGGAAACCCGTCCGAACAAAGAGTGGTGTTTGCACAGGCTTATTAAATTCGCGCCGGTCAGCTAAGTGCTGCCGGCCCGTTGAGGCAATTTAGGAAAGAAGCAATGAAAAAAATATTATTCTTCCTGTTGGTTATGTCTGCCCTTTCCCTGATGGGGAAGGGCCAGGCGGTTCCAGTTCTGGCCGGGCCGGATGAGCCGGGCCGGGACAGCATTCCCGAACGCCCCTATGTGGTAATGGACCCTGCAGTCAAATGGCTGCTTCAGGCCCATCGCGAACTTACCGAAAGGCAGCGTGGTATTCCGGGCTTCAGGGTGCAGATCTTCATGGATGCAGGCAACCAGGCCAGACTGAACACCCAGCGAAGCAGGGCGGAGTTCGAAAGAAAGCATCCGGGCATAGAGGCCTATATCGTTTACGAGGAACCCAATTTCAAACTGAGGCTAGGGGATTTTCGTACCCGTTTGGATGCCAGGCGCTACCTGGAGACCATCAAAGAAGAATACCCGGCAGCATACATTGTGGTTTCCCAGATTAATTTCCCCGACCTGGAAGTCCCGGAAAAACCGATGTCCCAAGAATAAATGTTGACTAACCCGGTTTAGTTGCGGTTTAAGCAGTTCAGGTCCTCAAATGCCTCCTTCAGGCGGGCGATCATGCTTTCCTCTCCCTTGCGCAACCAGGCCCTTGGATCATAGAACTTTTTGTTGGGGATATTGCCCCCATCCGGATTGCCGATCTGGCCCTGCAGGTAACCCTCATTTTTCTTGTAGTAGTTTTTGATCCCCTCCCAGAACGACCACTGGGTGTCGGTGTCGATGTTCATTTTGATCGCCCCGTAGGAGATGGCTTCCCGGATCTCTTCCCGCGAGGAACCACTTCCCCCGTGAAAGACAAAACTGACTGGATTATCAGCTGTACCAAAGCGTTCCCGGATATGGGCCTGGGAATTCTTCAAAATGACCGGCTGGAGTTTTACGTTCCCTGGTTTGTATACCCCGTGAACGTTTCCAAAGGCTGCCGCGATGGTAAACTGGTCGGATACCTCCATCAGGGCCCCATACATCTGTGCCACCTCATCCGGCTGGGTGTACATGCGGGCGCTGTCGATATCGGTGTTGTCCACCCCGTCTTCCTCCCCACCGGTGACTCCCAGCTCTACTTCCAGACCCATGCCGATTTTGGCCATGCGCTGCAGGTAACGTTTGCTGATCTCAATATTGTCCTCCAGGCTTTCTTCGGACAGGTCCAGCATATGGGAGCTAAAAAGCGGCTTGCCGAAGGCCTTGAAGTTCTCCTCACTCGCCTGTAAAAGTCCGTCAATCCACGGCAACAGCTTCTTTGCTGCATGGTCTGTGTGGATGACCACCCGCACCCCATATTCCCTGGCCATCAGTGCCACGTGGCGTGCGCCGGAAATGGATCCGGCAATCGCTGCCCTTTGGTTTTCGTTTGACAGTCCCTTCCCGGCCATGAACACCCCGCCTCCGTTAGAGAACTGGATAATGACCGGGGAGTTTACATCCCGCGCTGCTTCCAGCACGGCATTGATGGAATTCGTGCCCACGACGTTGACCGCCGGAAATGCGAATTGGTTTTCCCGTGCAACGCGGTATAATTCCTGAAGGTCTTTCCCGGTAACAATACCTGGTTTAATGTGATCATAAAACTTCGCTGACATAGAGGTATATTTTAAGATGAAACGTCGGATTTGAGCTACCCAAATGTACGAAAATAATTCCTGTTTTGGGGCCCGGAGTCGGACTAATTAAGGGTTTTCCGGCTAAAATCCGTTCAGCTCCATGGTGACCGTGGGGATGAGCAATAAAAATCCGACAATGATCAAAATGGTGATCAGCGGCCAGACCCATTTCACCCATTTGTGGTAAGGTATGCGGGCGACTCCGAGCACGGCGATCAGCACGCCGGATGTGGGGGTGATCATGTTGGTGAACCCATCCCCGAACTGGAAGGCCACCACCGTGGCCTGCCGGGAAATGCCGATCAGGTCGCTGAACGGGGCCATGATGGGCATCGTGATGGCGGCTTTGGCCGAGCCGCTGGGGATGACCACGTTCACAATGGTTTGTA
>SLNU01000146.1 GCA_007132865.1 Bacteroidales bacterium
ATGGTCCCTGGCGGTGTTGCGTCGCCGGCCCGGTAGCTCGAACTACCGAACCGGCACCGCGCCTTGCCGGGCTGCCATGCGACATGAGCGCGATCGCGGGAATAAATCAGCGTCTCCCTAGAGTTCCTTCCCCGGGCCTGCCGCTTGCTGGCCTCCGTGTCCACGGAGGCCAGCCTCACCAAGTTCCACAACAGCCACGTTCACTGCCTCTTCGCCGGTCTCCGCGCCCAAGCCCAGAGACTCCTGACAGCAGACGCCACCGACTTGGGATTGGGTGCCCACCAGAGCCGACCTCCGGTGCGCATGACTGCTCCCGCATGCCATTTTTACAACACTCGTGTGTTAATCTGCCCACACGCGGCATTTACAGGGATTACCTAATGCGTCCTGCGTGGAGACGGGACGGCCAGAAACCTGTCTCCACTGAACGCCCTGGGTCGTCGGACGGTCAGATTAGTTTGAACTGAAATCACGGAGGTCAAAGCAGATGGCTGGATTGAGACAGGTCGGAGGTTTCCTGCTTCTGGTAATCGCCGGCATTCTTGCTGGATGCGCATCCGGTGGCAACGTTCCAGCGCCCCCCGAACAGGAAGAGGCCGATTACGTTATCGGACCCGGCGATCAGTTGCAGATTTACGTCCGCAACAACCCGGACCTTTCGGTCAGCATACCTGTAAGGCCCGACGGCAAGATCTCCGTGCCGATGGTGCAGGAAATCCGGGCGTCCGGAAAAACGCCTTCACGCCTTGCCTCCGACCTCGAACATACCCTGTCCGAGTACATCCGCGATCCCAGCGTCACCGTGATGGTGACCGGCTTCATCGGCACCTACGCCGACCAGGTTCGCATAATCGGGCAGGCGGTACAGCCGCAGGCCATCCCTTACCGCGACGGCATGACCGTGCTCGATGCAATCATCCAGGTGGGCGGCCTCACTCAGTTCGCGGCGGGGAACCGCGCCAAGCTCGTTCGCGGTTCAGGCGATGACAGCCGCACCTATAACCTGCGGCTCAACGACCTGCTCAGGGATGGAGACGTCCGCCACAACCACGCGCTGCGCCCGGGGGACATTCTGGTCATCCCCGAGGCCTTGTTCTAACGTTCGTTCACGATGCTGAAACACATTATCGCCGAGGTTCAGGAAACACCATGCATGAACTGATGTCTTTCATCCTCGGTGAACTGCGGGGCACATGGCGCTTCCGCTGGTACGCACTCGCCGTTGCGTTCCTTGTGGCCGGCGCCGGCGCCTACGTGGTGCTCACCATGCCGGACGAATACCGCGCCCAGGCCCGGGTGCAGGTGGACACGGAATCCATGCTGCGGCCTTTGCTGGGCAACCTGGCAGTGTCGCCCGATCTCAATACCCGCGTACAGGTACTGACCAATACGCTACTGAGCCGGGAAAACGTGGAGCGGATCGCCAACGAGGCCGACCTGATGGTTCGCGCCCGGACCCCCGTCGAGGAGCAACGCCTGCTGGAGGGGCTCTCAGGAAACATCAATATCGACGGCGGCCGCAACAACATCTACCGCATCTCGTATGCATCCAATGCACCCGACACGGCGCACCGGGTGGTGCAGTCGACGCTTGACATCCTGACCGAGAAAACCATGGGCATGACCCAGAGCGACTCTGCCACCGCCATCGAATTCCTGGAGCGGCAGGTGGGGACCTATGAGGAGCGCCTGCGCAGGGCGGAACAACGCCTTGCGGAATTCAAGCGCGAGAACATGGGCATGCTGCCCGAGCAGGGCGGTCGCGATTACTATGGCCGACTGCGGGCCGCCGAGGACAACCTGGAAGAACTGGAGTCCGCCCTGCGTACAGCCCAGAACCGGCGCGACAGCCTCGGGCAGGAAATCAGGAACATCGAGGCGGGCGAGCAGACAGAGACAATCGCCCACCCGC
Source organism: Bacteroidales bacterium (assembly GCA_007132865.1). The sequence continues at coordinate 1,913 of SLNU01000146.1, forward strand.
GCCTGATATTGCTGGATGAGCAGCTTCAGCGCAGCCGCGAACGTCTGGATGAGTTGCTGCTCCGGTTCACGGAATCCCATCCGGACGTGGTTGCCCTGCGTGGACAGATCGAGCGCCAGCAGGAAGAACGGGACAGGATGGCGGAGCAGCCGGGAGTGACGGCCGGGCAGGACTTCAGTGCCAATCCGATCTACCAGGAACTGCAGATCCGCCTCAATGAATGGAATGCCGAGATTGCCGCGCTGCAGACCCAGATCGCCGATCAGAAACAACGCATCGAGAGCCTGCGTAACCAGGTGGACGAGATCACCGACGTGGAAACCCGGCTCGCCGACCTGAACCGCAACTACGAGGTGACCCGTGGGCGCTATCAGGCGCTGCTGGAGCGGCTGAGCACCGCCGAGATGTCCACCGAGGTCGATGCCTCCGGCGGCCAGATGCAGTTCCGGCTCATCGATCCCCCCAGTAAGCCTCTCGAGCCCTCGGGTCCGCCACGTCAGGCCTATCTGCTGTTCCTGATTCCAGTCGGTTTCGGGATCGGCGGCGGTTTCGCCTTTTTCCTGCACCAGATTCGCCCGGTGTTCCATAACAAGCGCCTGCTTTCGGACTGGACAGGCCGGCCGGTGCTGGGCTCCGTGAGCCTGGTCATGACGCGCAACCAGCGGCGGCTGAGATTTGTCGCTGTTACCGTCTTCGGCTTCGCCGCGCTGGTGCTGGTGGCGATAGTGGGTGCGGGCGCGCTATATGCGGATCTGGCCGCCGACCAGCTCCAGACACTGATGCGGAGGCTGCCGCTGTGAGCACCATCGAGAAGGCCCTGAACCGGCTGCGCAAGGCCGGAGGCACCCCTGCTGGCGATGCCGATCAGCCGTCATCCACGACGGCAGGACTGAACCGGACTTCCGCCCTGCCTGAACACAGGCAAGGTGTGAAACCACTGTCGATCGACCTGGGTCAGTTACGTAAGCACGGTGTATTCCCGCCACCGTACATGGAGGACACCATCAGGGATCAGTACCGGCGCATCAAGCGGCCCCTGGTCGCCAACGCCACCGGTCGCGGTGCCACCGCCGTGGAACGCGGCAACCTGATCATGATCACCAGTGCCGTCCCCGGAGAGGGAAAAACCTTCACCTCGATCAACCTGGCTCTCAGCATTGCACGTGACCCGGACATGTCCGTGACGCTGGTGGACGGGGATATATCGCGAGCCCACGCCAGCAAGCTCCTGGGCGTCCAGGACCAACCGGGGCTGATTGATCTGCTTGAGGATGAGAGCCTGACACCGGGCGATGTCACCATACCAACCAGTGTCGATTCGTTATCCGTTCTGCCTGCGGGCCGCCGGCACTCACTGAGCGAGGAACTGCTTTCGAGCAACCGCATGGAGCGGGTCATCTGCACTCTG
>SLNU01000324.1 GCA_007132865.1 Bacteroidales bacterium
AAAGAGAAGAATTAGGAATTATCGAAATTGATTACAATGATTTTATTGGTCGGTTAATTGAAAAAATAAAAAATTCCCCCAGAACTGGCGCAGGTGGCCCATAATTAAAGAGAGAGAATCTTCTCTCTTTTTTTGGCAAGAGAAGGAATAAAATGGGATTGGCGGTGCGGCAAAGCCTTCTTGAAAGACCGCCATTTACATTCTATTCCAGTTTAAATTATCAGAATATTTATTTTTTAATTTTTCCCTTGACAAGGCCTTAACCGCATGATATAATAAATATAGAAAATAAAGGAGGAAAATAATATGAGTTGTATATATTCAGATTCTTCAGGCAAGTGCACTCTTTTATGGGACGAAGATACAAAGGAATCTTCTGCCAGTAATCCTATGTGTTTGGATGAAGATGGGAATTGTTGTGTAGAGTATGATCCTGATCCTTGCTATAGTTGTGAATCTTTTGTATCAGTAGAATCTAATGAATGTCCAGAGTGTGGAGAAGACATGGAACTATTAGATTATTGCGACTATTGTGGGTATTGTGTAGTTTGCGGAAGTCCTCAATGTGAATGTGAATGAAAATAACAAATTTAAATTTTACAAAAATTAGGGTTGACAAAATGACAGATTGATGATATAATAGATATAGAAAGTGAGAGTTAGGTGAACTTATCCGAAAAGAGGAAAACCAATCTGGGACTCCCTCTCTCACTTCTAACATAAACGGCAGGTAGGACAATGATCAAGGAAAGGGAAATTCCGCGCGGTAGTCCTGAGTAGGGTAGTCCGCCCAGTTATTGGGAAGGCATTTCCAATAACAGGAAAATGAGAATAAAAGGGTTCTCATTTCCTGCCGCCATTTACATATAATGACAGCAAACAGATAAAAAAAAGAGTCAGATTATTCTGACTCTACCAATGTCCTAATGTAATAGTAGTATCTCTTTCAAATTCTCTAACTTTTGACAATATTGCTTTCAATTTCGCAACTAAGAAACGATAATCATGAATCTCATCACTTCCATATTCTTCCAGAAAGACCTGTCCCATTGTTACAATTTCTTCCAATTCAACATTAGTCATTTCCATTTTAATATTTACAATGTAATCAACTTCCAGCGCTCTCATTTTCATACTCCTTTTCAATTTTTTTTTACTCTCCAAAATTCCATAGTTTTACATTTCTCCCAATTCTATCAATCGTTTTTCAATATCAATTAATTTTTCAAAAAATTGCTGAATTTCTTCTTGCTCTTCCACTGGAAAATCAAATAAATCTTTATCTAAAACTGCACTCAAACCGCTCATTATCCATTGATACTGCTTAACTGTCAGATTATTCAGGTTAATTCCTATCGTTAAACTTGTTTTCATATTATTCTGACTCCTCCCATTCTAAATTAAATTTTGAAAACAATTGTCTGTATATTTTGATTGTATCAGTATATCCCTCTTCTTCCCAAACTCCTAACCATTGCTCTTTTTCCCATTTAACTAATTCCTTAATTTTATTATATTGATTTACTGTTAATTTCAAATTCCGCATATTCAACATCTCCTTTCAACTAAATACAGTATATCACGTTCAGAGCAGAATGTCAACAGATAAATATTCTCTTACCTCTCTAACCATTCTGCAAACATTTATTCCACCTCTTTCCAGTCTATGTCAATATAATTCATCGCCCATTCTGTTACCATCTGGTCAATTTCTTCTTTTGTGATGTCGTCCTCAAATTCAAATTCAGTTTCATGCGTCGCCCCGCAATATCCAATACCTAAACTTGCTTTTATTATTCTCATAATTTTTCGCTCCTCTCTCTTACTGTATTTATTATATCACAGCCCTATATTCTTGTCAACCTTTTTTTTAAAGTAAAAATGTAAATAGATGTCAGTGGCGGCGCAGCCGTCATTTCCTTTTAATTCCATAAATGGATAAAAAAAAGAGGAAATTAATCCTCTTTTATTCATTAACTTCCATCAATTCAATTATCTTTTCTAAACCTTCGACGAAACCTTTAATTTCATCTATATTTTCAAATTCAACCATTCTTTCATCACCATGCATAACCGCAACAGGTGGCTCATCTCCTACAGTAAACACGATTCTATAATCCGAATACTGAAACGAAACCTCATGCTTATTTAAATAAAAAAACATTTTATCACCTCTCCCTTTTGTTAATATAAGTATAACATACCTTCATGTGTTTGTCAACTACTAAATTAAAATTTAATTGTCGACTATCTGCCGCATTTCCTTTTAGTTACAAAAGAGGAAATTAATCCTCTTTTATTCATGAACCTCCATCTCTCTTTCTCGTTGCATATTAACAATTTTTTCTTCCTCAATTTCATGAAATTCGGCTATTTTTAACATTCGATACACTAATTCACCTTGTTTGTCAAAAAGTTCTTCTTCTTCCATAATCAATTCGTTCATGCGAGCCTGCAAGTCTTCAAAATCTTCTGACATACCTTTGATTTCATCTAATACTAACCCAATTTCTTCCATTGCTTCTTCTTCATCATATTCTTCCCAATAATTCATATTGATTCCTCACTTTCTACTAATTCTCTTGTAAAATTTAATTTACTGACTATTCTATCAACATTCTCTTTTCCAAAGAAAAATTCTGCATCTCTAAAATTACGAATCCCAAATTCTCCATGTTCATGCTCAACCATAATTGCACTATCATTATAATTCAAAAATGCTTCTCTATCTCTTTCGTCGCACAATATAAATACTACATCTTTTAAAAACTTATTCATATTTTTATCTCCTCTCTTTTACTACAACCATTGTATCACATAGATCAAACTTTGTCAATAGTATTTTTTAAACTGCCGCCATTTCCAAACAATTCCATTTACAATTTCCAAATTTTAGATCCAAAATTTACCAGTGGTAAAATATGGTAAGAATGGCAGTTCCTGCGAGCTCTAAAATTACCAAAATTTACCATCTCTGCACAAAAAAAGAAGAGGGAATTTTTCTCCCTCTTCTTTCCTTTTCTAGCTGAAGGTTTCCAGGATGTCAGCTTTCTCCACCCTTTCCTTTTTCAGGATAGTTTTGATAACGACATGACTGCCATTAATATCCAGAACCAGACCTTCCTTAGTGCGACCAATCAAATTGGCACCATCTCTTTTCAGACTTTCAACCAGAGCATCTCTAACAATCTCTCTTTCAGTGATCTTAACTTTCTTTTCCTTCTCTGCCATTAGGGGTAACGCCTCCTTATTATTTTTTGTTCCCTTCACTATAATAATTATATCATAGTATCATAGGGTTGTCAAGCAAA
>SLNU01000069.1 GCA_007132865.1 Bacteroidales bacterium
AATTATGTGGTTGTAGTCGGACAGCTTCGTTGACCCCGCCAGCTGCCAGCCAGACGTCCCGCTACCGGAATATGGACCCCAATTGTTCCGCCGGCCTCTTTTTAATTTAGAACGAGTAAAAATTCGGGTTTTATCTGCTAAAGGGCCTCCGTTGTCTTTTTAATAGGCTTTTTTGATGGTATCTTTGGGTTTTCGACCACCAAAAACCAAAGGATATGAACCCAATGGCCAGATTTGTAAGGAATTTATTGCAGCCCTCCAGACTGGTGGTGTCGCTGTGTCTTTTCGCGATGGTGTTTATCATGTGCGGAAGGCAGAATGAACATGCCAATGAAGTGGTGGCCGAACTGGCTGGCTTCGGACTGAATCCGCAGGTGATCAGCGCAGAGGATTTTTTGCTGGGAAAGGCCCCGCTTAATTTCCAGGAGCGCAGCGGTGCGCCCTATAAGCCCAGTCATAATGAGGAGCCGAACATTCCGCCGCAATGCTGGATCGAGACGAGCTATGGCACACAGAATGCCTGCAAGTACTGCCATACCGACTACCTGACCAGCATCCGCCACGGGAATGCCTTTGACATTGGGGAGGACCAGATCCTATACAGCTTTCCGACGGCCAACCTGAACCACATCCTGTGGCGCAACATCATCTATCCGCAAGAGATCGAGCAGCGTCTGGCTGCGGAGGGTATCGCCATTCCCGACCTGGAGGATGTGGACTACGTGCGTCAGGACAACTGGCGGCCAGCCTTTGCCAAGGCCCGGGCCAACGGCAATACCGACTGGATCAATTTCGACGACATCAACAGCGACTGGGTACTTTTCCCGGCCCTGAACCCCGACCACCTCTTCCCCTATGATCCGGCAGATCCGACGGGGAATGGCACGCACGGTTATGTGGATCCGGAGGGATTTGTGATGGATGAGACAGGACAGTATACGGGCTGGCGGGCGGTCAACTTTTTCCCATATACCATTTTCACGCCGCTTACCGGGAGCGTTTCGGGCATTTACATCCGCCTGCCGGAAATCTTCATGACCGAAAGCGGGGTGTTCGATGTCGGGGTGTACAAGCAGAACCTTGCACTGCTGGAGCAGAACATCAAGAATCAGGGCCCGCAAAGCAATACCTATGTAGGAGATGCCGCTGCCGTTGCGGTCAATAAGGGCTTCTACCCGGTGGGGACCGAATTCGCGCATCCGCTGCATTATGTGGACCTGGAGGCAGACGGGCGTAAAGGCAGCAGCCTGGCAGCGGTGAGCGGTACCGGCCAATTGGATTATGCCTTTCCCGGGACACGGGCCAAACGCGTGAAGGAGATCCGCTATATGTTCAAATGGAAGGACGTGGATCTGGATGACATTGCGATAGATGAGGACGAGGACAACGGCTATGCTGAGTATGTGGGCGGGGAAGGACAGGGCTGGGTCGACAACGATGCGGGCTGGATTCTGGCGGCTTATATCGAGGATCGTTACGGGAACCTGCGTCCGCAGACCACCGAGGAATTGGTGCAGTGCATCGGTTGCCACGGCAATGTAGGCAATACGGTGGATGCGGTCTGGTCTTTCCAGCGCAAGCTGCCGGGCGATGAGGGCTGGGGCGAAATGAATTATGGCAAATACGATGCGGCAAACCCCACACGCACACAGCTGCAGGATTACCTGCACCTGGACAGCGACATGGGCGAGCTGGGTTATTTCTATTATACCGTGGTCGGAGCAGACCTTTACGGGGTGATGCCGGCCGAGATCCGCCAGGAGCTGACCCGCTACATCGAAGCGGAGGGGATGGGGGAGAAACTCGGACTGATCTTTTCTGCAGAGATTCTGTTTGACGATGAGCAGCTGAAGAACCTGGGCCGCAACGAACGCGAGGCCATCCTGCTGGAACGGCAGCGGCTGATGCGGCGTTATGCCTCGGAGTCTGCCTACCTGGAATACGACCGGGCGATGGACAAGTATTTCGTGAAGGGCAGCATTTTCTATCCGACACCGCTTACCATGAAGGGGAATATTCAGGCCTACCGCAAGATTGTGCTGGACCAGAGCTATAACCTGGGCAAGGACGTGTTTGGCAGCGCGGCCGAACATGTGCCGTTCACGTTCCGGTCTGACGGATATGTGCTGAACCACCTGAGGGAAACCATAGGAGTCGGACAGGTCATTACGAGCCGGCCTTATGACGTGGAAGGGGTGGGGACCACGCCCACCGGACTGGTGGCGGTGAATGAGGACGGGGAGCCGATAGATGCGGATGGCTTTCCGGTTGGGGTGGAATTTTACAGGGCTGTCGGACATATTTCAAAAGGTGGTACATTTGACATGATGTACAACCCCATCCTCAGCGACAGGCCCTTTAGGCCGTCCAGATAGGTTGCGCGGTTAAAAACGAAACGGTTTATGCGGATTTGGGCCCCTGCGTGCGTGTGGCGGTTTTCCATGTTGTTGATCCCCTTGATGTTGTTTGCCCTGCCGGTGAAGGCCCAGGAGGGGCATATCCCGCCCGGACTTGGTGGTACCTTTATCGGTCCGTGGACTGTCGGACTGCAGGCGCGCTATACCGCACCATACCAGGCATTCACCAGGGCTAACGATGCCTTCCCATACCGTCGGAGCGATATGCTTTGCCTCGGTGAGTTCTGGGCTGCCGACCTGCTGGTCCACCTGGAGCGGAAGTGGTTCAGGCATTACTTCCTGAGTACCTATGCGTTGCCGACAGCACTGCGATCACCGACCGCACCCGCCGGCAATGCCCCGGGCGACTCCCAGGCTGATCATCCCACGGGCGGTTCCGCCGCCAACGGTTCACCTGTCGCACACGCCGCCAAGGGTTCACCGGCCGCACCTCTTGCTGGCCTTGCCACAGGCGGCCCTTTGGCCGGCCTTGCCGCGGGTGGCCCTCCGGCTGGCCTTGCCGCGGGTGGCCCTTTGGGCGTTGCTACGGACGGCCCTGCTGCGGGTTTTGATCCCCCATGGCCGGATATCCTTCGAGAATCTGCTTCCGCCTACCAACGACTGCACTTCCAGTATTATTTTAATCTGCCCATGTACCGGCAGGGACGACTCAAGAGCTGGTACGGACTGTCCTCCTCTGTACTTTACGAAAAGCGCAAGATCATCTTTCTTTCGGGCATGTCGGAAGATAAATGGGATGTGAACTTCGGACTTGGTCCCACCTTGGCCGCTGAGGTGTCCCTTAGCCGCCGCCTGGCTTTCAGGACGGAGGGGCACGTTCTTTTTTACACCCCTTATACTTCTTTTGGGAAGACCAGAAGCCTGGTGATAAGCCCGGGCGATGAGCCGGAG
>SLNU01000306.1 GCA_007132865.1 Bacteroidales bacterium
AGCTACGAAAAAAGCGCGAAAAGCTCCAGGAAATGGAAAGCAGCAAGAAAAAGATTGAATGGGGCTCACAAATACGTAGCTATGTGTTCCATCCATATAAAATGGTGAAAGACCTCCGGACAGGTGTGGAGACATCCAATGTTCAGCTCGTAATGGACGGAGAACTGGATGATTTTATAAAGGCTTTTCTGATCGAGTTCGCATAGCCAAAATACATAGTGCTGATTTTTAGATACATGCGACTTCGCTTCATTAAACGCTTGATTAAAATGCTGTAGTTGATTCCTCCCCAGCAACTTACCGTTCTGCGGTTGATAACTTTAAGGCTTTGTTAATAACCTAGCATTTTTTCCCAGCGATTTGTTTTTTACCTTCGCTGTTTAATACGTCATTTTAACAAAAATTTAACATTTGAATTTTTGTTTTCCCCGACGTGTTTTTTTTTCCGACAATAAGTAAAAAATGTAGCCGCCATGGACGAAAAGCCTGTTACTAAAACTACGGCAGAAGAGAAGATCTCGGTACAGGGAGCAGAGAACATCTACAATGACATGATCGGACAGCGTAACAGGCCGGAACCGGCAGAGGAGGAATATATGGATGAGATTACAGATACCAGGGCGGTGGTCGTTGAGCGGCAGGTGTATGATTTTAATGAGGCCCTGAAGAAGACCACGGAGTATTTTGGCGGGGACAGCCTTGCAGCTGGCGTCTGGGTCAACAAGTATGCGCTGAAGGATTCTGCCGGAAATCTTTTCGAACTTACCCCGGACGATATGCACAGGCGCATTGCCCGGGAGATTGCCCGCATTGAGAAACATTATGCGAATCCGATGGATGAAGAAGCGGTGTTCAATCTGCTCCGCAACTTTAAATACATCGTACCCCAGGGCAGTCCCATGGCAGGTATCGGAAACCCTTACCAGATCGGATCGCTTTCCAATTGCTTTGTGATTGGAAACAAGGGGGAAGCAGACTCTTACGGCGGCATCATGAAGATCGATGAAGAGCAGGTCCAGCTGATGAAACGGCGTGGCGGTGTGGGGCACGACCTCTCGCATATCCGCCCCAAGGGCAGCCCGGTGAAAAATAGTGCACTGACCTCGACCGGACTGGTCCCCTTCATGGAACGGTATTCAAATTCCACCAGAGAGGTGGCCCAGGATGGACGTCGGGGCGCGCTGATGCTTACCGTGTCTGTCAAACACCCGGATGCGGAAGGGTTTATCGATGCCAAGCTGGAACAGGGGAAGGTTACCGGGGCCAATGTGTCGGTCAAGATCACGGATGCGTTTATGCAGGCGGTAATTGAAGACAGGGAGTTCGCACAGCAGTACCCGATAAACGCGGAGAAGCCGAAGTATGAGAAAAAAATCAGGGCCCGGGAGTTGTGGAAAAAGATTGTCCACAATGCCTGGAAATCGGCCGAGCCCGGCATCCTTTTCTGGGATACCATCATAGGCGAATCGGTTCCGGATTGCTATTCCGACCTGGGCTTTACCACTGTATCGACAAACCCCTGCGGGGAGATCCCCCTTTGCCCCTACGACAGCTGCAGGCTGCTGGCCATCAACCTGTTCAGTTACGTAAAGGATCCCTTTACGCCGACCGCGACCTTTGACATGTCCCTTTTCAAGGAGCATGTAGGCCATGCCCAGAAGATCATGGACGACATCATAGACCTTGAGTTGGAAAAGATCGACGTGATTTTGAACAAGATCAAGACAGATCCCGAAGCGAATGAGGTGAAAAGCGTGGAGATCAACCTTTGGGAAAAAATTCGCACCAAATGCATCGAAGGGCGTCGTACCGGGATCGGCATCACCGCGGAGGGAGACATGCTGGCGGCCCTTGGTTTCCGTTACGGCACGGAAGAGGCCACCACATTTTCCGTCAACATACACAAAACCCTTGCATTGGAGGCTTACCGCTCATCTGCCAGGCTGGCTGCCGAACGTGGAGCCTTCCCCCTCTATGATGCGAAACGTGAAGAGAAGAATCCCTTCATACAACGTTTGAAGGAGGCCGATCCCGATCTCTATCAGGAAATGGCCACCAAGGGGCGACGGAATATCGCCCTGCTGACCATTGCCCCCACCGGCAGTGTTTCGCTGCTAACCCAGACCACCTCAGGGATCGAGCCGGTGTTCATGGTGTCATACAAAAGACGAAAAAAGGTGAACCCAAACGACAAGAACGTCCGGGTAGACTTTGTGGATGAAGTCGGCGACCATTGGGAGGAATTCAACGTATTCCACCACCGCTTCGTGGACTGGCTGAAGGTGAACGGCTATGACGTAGAGGAGGTCAGGCGCCTTAAAGACAACGCACTGGATTCCATCATCGAACAATCCCCGTTCTTCAAGGCCACGGCCAATGATGTGGACTGGCTCGCCAAAGTCAGCATGCAGGGGGCGGTTCAGAAGTGGGTGGACCATTCCATCAGCGTTACGGTCAATGTACCGGAAGACGTAACAGAAGAGATGGTGGGCAGAATTTATGAAACCGGCTGGAAAAGCGGATGCAAAGGCATTACCGTTTACCGTGACGGCTCCCGTTCGGGGGTGCTTGTCAAGGAGACCAAGGCCGACAACAATGAATTCAAGGAGACCACCGCCCCGAAACGGCCAAAGGAGCTTGAATCTGAGATCGTGCGCTTCAATAACGACTCTGAAAAATGGCTGGCCGTGGTGGGTATCCTGCACGACCGCCCCTATGAAGTTTTTACCGGAAAGGCGGAGGGGTTCTACCTCCCCTCCTATGTGGACAAGGGATGGGTAATCAAAAACCGCCTGGATAACGGAGAAAAGCGCTATGACTTCCAGTTTTTGGACAGGGACGGGTACAAGGTGACCATCGAAGGCCTTTCAAGGTCCTTTCACAAGGAATACTGGAACTATGCCAAGTTGATTTCCGGCGTACTGCGTCATGGGATGCCTCTGCCATCGGTGATCGACGTCATCGAAGACCTGAACCTGGACAGTGACCGGTTGCACACCTGGAAAAACGGGGTGGTCCGTGCACTGAAAAAGTTCATCCCCGACGGCACGAAGGCACAGGGAAGAACCTGCAAGAACTGCAAGCAGGAAAGCGTCATGTACCAGGAAGGATGCCTGACCTGCACCAATTGCGGGGAAAGCAAATGCGGATAAGGCCAGGTAAAGGCCCTTATTGTATTCAGGGCAGCAGGCCCTTACTGTATATAGATCCCCTCACCCACCCCGATGGGGAGTCCGAGTCCATACCATACAAAGAGCATCACCACCCACATGATGAAAAGGATCACGGCGTAGGGGATCAGCAAGGACACGATCGTCCCGATGCCGATGTTCTTGTTGTATTTGTGAATCCAGCCAAGGAGCAGCGGGAAGTATACGTAAAGCGGCGTCACGCAATTGGTGATGGAGTCGCCGACCCGGTACATCAGCTGTACGAAAGCCGGACTGTAGTTGAGCTGGGCCAGCATTGGGATAAAGATCGGGGCAAAGATGGCCCATTTGGCGGAACCACTTCCAAGAAAAATGTTCAGCAGGGCGATCAGCAACATAAACAGGGTAAACATCACCGGTCCGGTGAGCCCGGTTGACTTCAGAACTTCCGCCCCCCCGATGGCCAGGATGGTGTCCAGGTTGGACCAGCTGAACAGGTTGATGAACTGAGCCACGACAAGCATCAGTACAATATAGCCCGACAATTCCTTCATCCCGTGTTCCATCTGCCTGAGAATATCGTTGGGAACCTTAATCGCTCCCGTCGCCTTTCCATAGAAATAACCGGGAATGGCAAAGAAGAAAAACAGGATTGGGATGAGTCCCCTTAAAAACGGAGAAGGCACGATTCCACCAGTAACCTGGTTCCTCAGAGGTGCCCCGGCAGGGGCGACCAGCAGGATGATTACCACCGAATAGATCAGCAAGGCCAGACCAGCCCTTTTCAGGCCCTTTTTCTCCAGGGGGGTCAGTTTGCCATCACTCACCTGCATATCCACATCCGATGCGATGGAAAATACCTGACAGCGCGGGATTGTAAAGCGACGGGCGATAAAGGCACCCCCGATGCCCAGAAGGAAGGTGGAGGCGATCATAAAGTACCAGTTGGCCGTGGCACTCACTTCCATGGGATTCGGCATCTGGCTGGTGATCTGGGTGCTGATGCCAGCCAGCAACACATCCGTTCCGGCAATGAAGAAGTTGGCCGTAAACCCCGCCGTGGCCCCGGCATACCCGGCCACCAAACCGGCAATGGGGTGCAAACCCATCTGCGTAAAGATCAGTGCGGCAATGGGCGGCACAATGACGATTCCGGCATCCGACCCTATATTTCCGCAAGCTCCGATGATAAATATCACCGGTAGGACGATCTTCTTGGGCACGGAGAAGGCTACTGTACGCAGTGCCACCGCCAGCAGCCCGCTGCGTTCAGCGATCGACACCCCCATCAGCATCACAAGGACCAGTCCGAATGGCGCAAAATGCGCAAAATTGGTCACCATCTCCTCCAGGAACCTGCGTAAGCCCTCCCCGGAGATCAGGTTTTGGGCTTCCACCATCTCACCAGTATCAGGATGCACCGCACTCACCCCGAGAAAGGCGGTAAGTCCGCTGACCAAAACGATGATGATGCATATCCACACAAACATCCAGAACGGATGGGGCAGCTTGTTGCCCATTTCTTCGACCCATCGTAAAAAACCTTTTGAGCCGGTATCTGCCGGTTGACCCGGATCGGCAGCGAGGTTGGCCTTGCCCACTCCCGGAGCCTCATTCTCTTTCGTCATGCTGACAAAAATACAATTTTTTTATTTCGACAAAAGGTTCCCCCTAAAATGAACAAGATATGCACAAAAAAACCCGGTTTGCGAACAAACCGGGTAAATGCTTGGAAGCGGATGCTTTATGCTTCGTCAGCTTCCTCTTCCTCGTATGCTTTGAGCAGCTGGTCCTGCACATCTGACGGAACTTGCTGGTATTCTAAAAACTTCATTCCGTAGGTCGCACGACCGCTGGTCAGCGAACTCAGGCTGGTTGAATAGCGGTTCAACTCTGCCAACGGTACCCTGGCCTTGATCTTCTGGTATCCACCCTCGCTGTCCATGCCCATGATCAGTGCGCGCCTGCCCTGCAGATCTGTCATGACGTCTCCCATTTTATCCTCGGGGACAACCACTTCCACGTCATAAATGGGCTCCATAATCTTGGGAGCGGCGTTTTTAAAGGCTTCCCTGAAGGCATTCCGGCCGGCAAGCTTGAAGGAGATCTCGTTGGAATCGACCGGGTGCATCTTCCCGTCATATACGTTCACGATGATGTCGCGGGCGTAGGAACCGGTCAGCGGACCTTCTTCCATTTTTTCCATGATCCCTTTCAGAATGGCCGGCAGGAACCTGGTGTCTATGGCTCCACCAACGATGCAATTGTGGAACATGAGCCTTCCTCCCCACGGCAGGATCTGCTCATCCCTCCCCCGGATCGGGAACTCGGTCTGGTCGGGTTTGCCCTCTATGTATGGCTCGATCATGATGTGCACCTCTCCGAACTGACCGGCACCACCCGACTGCTTTTTATGGCGGTAAGTGGATTTGGCCGGTTTGGTGATGGTTTCGCGATAAGGGATCTTGGGGGCATAGAACTCAATCGCCACCTTGTACAGGTTTTCGATCATCCATTTTGCCACATTCAAATGCATTTCACCCTGGCCGGAGAAAATAATCTGCTTCAGTTCCTTGGAATGCTCATACACCAGCGTGGGGTCAATATTGTTAAGCTCCTTCAGGATGGTGGCAAGCTTTTCGTCATCGGCTGAATTTTTCGACTTGACCGCCGCACGAAATTTGGGCTCCGGATATTCAATCGGGGTGACCATGGTCCCCTGGTTTTTCCCAGAAGTAAGCGTGTTATTGGTATTGGTGTCCTTAAGCTTGATCGTGGCTGCAATATCACCGGACATGATCTTCTCCACCTTCTGGCGGTTTTTGCCGGCCACCAAAAATAGCTGAGAAAGACGCTCCTTGGATTCCGTGTTTGCGTTCAGCATGTCCTGGGCTTCCGTGATGGTGCCGTCAAATACCTTGAAGAAGGAAAGTTCACCCAGGTGAGGCTCCACGGCCGTCTTGAAAACGAGTGCAACTGGCGGATTGACCGGATCGAAGGCAAGATCATTTCCCTCAGTGGTTTTGGTGGGAGCCACCTCCAGGGGGGAGGGAAGGTTTTCAGCCACAAACTCCATGAAACGGCCCACGCCCTGGTTGTGCTTGGCGCAAGTGCAGAGCACCGGGAACATTGTACGGGTAGCAATCCCCTGGTTGATCCCACGGGCCAGCTCCTCATCTGTAAGGGTCCCGTTCTCAAAGAACACCTCCATCAAAGCCTCTTCACTTTCGGCGGCGGCTTCGATAATGGCGAGACGAAATGCTTCTGCCTTTTCCATCTCACCGGCAGGAATATCGAGCAACTCGGCTTTCCCGCCACCGGCAGGAAACTTATACATCTTCATCTTCAGGACATCCACAATACTGTCAAAACCATGTCCCTGGTTGACCGGGTATTGTGCTACAATGGCCTTGTCACCAAACTGGGCCTTTAGCTGCCTGACAGAGTCCTCAAAATTGGCCTTTTCGTGTTCCAGCTGGTTGACCAGGAACACGGCGGGTTTTTCCAGCCGGTTGATGTGCCTCCAGGTAATCTCCGTTCCCACTTCCACACCATTCTGTGCATTCACCACCATAATAGCGGTATCGGCAACCTTCAATGCGGCCACGACCTCGCCGATGAAATCGTCGAAACCGGGCGCATCAATGATATTGATCTTTATCCCGGCATATTCGGCATACATGACGGTCGAAAACACCGAGGCCTGGCGTTCAAGTTCAATTTCACGGTAATCTGAAACGGAGTTCTTGTCATCCACAGATCCCCGTCTGTTAATCACACCGCCCTCGAACAGCATCGCTTCGGCCAGGGTGGTTTTTCCTGCTTTGGCGCCGCCGACAAGGGCAATGTTCTTGATCTCTTTGGTTTGATAAATCTTCATAAGGGTATGGTTGTTTTAGTTGAATTTTCTAATATGCTGCCGGGATGGGCTTAAAAAATACGGGCAAGGAAATGGACCCCGGTTCTTATCCGGAGGCTCCGAAACCCCCCAAAAAAGTGGCTAAAGTTATGAAAAAACTGCAAAGAAGCGATAAAAACCCATCATATTTTTCCCGCGAAGTGGGATTCAAATCGAAAAGGAAACCAGTTTGAGAAAATCTGCCAACCTGGTTTTAACGTCCCCTATCGAGATCTCTTGCAGGCGGTCGGTGCCAAATTTCTCCACCGAGAAACTTGCCACGACCGAGCCATAGACAAGGGCCCTTTTCAATGTCTCAAAGGAAGTGTCGCCAGATTTGGCCACATGGCCCATAAACCCCCCGGCAAATGAATCCCCGGCCCCGGTCGGATCCATCACTTCGTCAAGTGGCATGGCCGGAGCGATGAAGACCTCGTCTTCAGAAAACAGCATGGCACCGTGTTCCCCTTTTTTTACAATCAGGAATTTGGGACCCATCGCACGAATCTTCCGTGCCGCACGAGACAGGGAGTACTCCCCTGAGAGTTGACGGGTTTCCTCTTCATTGATGGCCAGCACATCCACCATTTTTATTACGTCCAACAGGTCATCCCAGGCCGTATCCATCCAAAAATTCATCGTGTCCATGCAGATAAGATCCGGACGTGGGGACATCTGCTGGATCACCTTCTTCTGAATGCAGGGAGTAAGGTTGCCAAGCATCAGGTAGCGGCTGTTGCGGTATGAAGCAGGCAGAACCGGATCAAAACCAGCCAGCGCATTGAGTTCTGTAACCAGGGTGGTACGCATGTTCATGTTTGCATGATACCTTCCGGACCAAAAGAAGGTTTTTCCTCCGGGAACGACCTTTATTCCCTTTGTATCGATCTTCCGGTCCTGAAGGAGTTTCAGATATTTCCCCAGAAAATCGTCACCCACCACGGAAGCCAGCCGGACATCCCCGTAAAACAGACTCGCGGCCAGCCCAATATAGGTGGCGGCACCCCCAAGGATACGGCCAGATTTTCCAAATGGGCTCTCGATCTCGTCGAAGGCAACCGTACCAATAACCAATAATGACATAGCTTTTTATTTATTTAACCGGACCGCAACCTCACCCACACGGCTGCCAAGTTTCCTTCCTTTTTCCAGAAAGGCATCTGCCAATCCCTGCTCCGCAAGAAAAGGAGGTTCTCCTATGATGGCAGAGGCACCGAACGGCGATGTCCAGTCTGGCCCGCCAACCACGACCATGCCAAAAATCAGCATGGACTGCAGTATGTTCATCTGGGTAAGCTCCTCTCCGGCAGAGATGCCTCCGGCAGTGACAAATGCAGCACCCACCTTGTCCTTTAGCGGCATGCCCTCAAAGGGCCAGGAAGTAATAAACTGCTGTACCCGTGGTGCTACGTTCGCATTGTAAACAGGACTTCCGACTATGATGGCTTTCGCCTCAAGCAGATCCTCTTCAGTTACCTGGTCGACCGTCTTCAAAATGACTTCCACCCCCTCCACGTCGCTGGCACCCCGGGCCACCGCAATGGCCAGGGCTTCTGTGTTTCCTGTTTCACTGTAATAAGCGATCAGGATCTTCGTCTGGCTGCTGGCGGTATTTCCCATTGTGAACAGCAGGCCAAGAACAAGGCAAATTACGATATGCTTCATGGTCATGGTGTTTTGATTGATGTCAGCGGATTTCGGTTATTCCACCGTTACAGACTTTGCAAGGTTGCGGGGCTGGTCTACGTTGCATCCACGTAGCACGGCAATCTGATAGGACAACAGCTGCAGGGGGATGGTGGCGACCAGCGGCACAAAGATCTCATCTGTCGCAGGGATCTCCACAATATGGTCGGCGAGCTTCCGCATGACCTGGTCCCCTTCGGTTATGATGGCAATAATTACAGCCTTGCGGGCCTTGAGCTCCTGAATGTTGCTGAGCAGTTTTTCATAGCTCCCCTTCCTGGTGGCAATGACCACCACGGGCATGTTTTCGTCAATCAGTGCAATGGGACCATGTTTCATTTCCGCTGCAGGATAGCCCTCGGCATGGATGTAGGAAATCTCCTTCAATTTCAGCGCCCCTTCCAGGGCAAGCGGGAAGTTGTATCCGCGACCCAGATACAGGAAGTTACGCACATCTTTGAAAATTTCGGCAATCTCCTGGATCACGGGTGCGGTTTTCAGTACCCTCTCCACTTTCTCGGGTATGTGTTCCA
Source organism: Bacteroidales bacterium (assembly GCA_007132865.1). The sequence goes on from SLNU01000306.1 coordinate 9,267, forward strand.
GTTCGTTCAGCAACTGATGGAACCGGGCCTTTGGGATCGAGCCCTTTTTACTTGCGATAGAAAGAGCCATCAGCGAAAGCACGGTTACCTGGGCTGTGAAGGCCTTGGTGGAAGCCACCCCGATTTCGGGTCCGGCATGCGTATAAGAGCCTGCATGGGTGGCCCGGGCGATGGACGACCCAACGACGTTGCATATGCCAATGATTGTAGCCCCTTTTGACCTGGCAAGTTCGACTGCGGCAAGGGTATCAGCGGTTTCGCCGGACTGGCTGATGGCGATTACCAGGTCATCCTCATAGATTACCGGGTTGCGGTAGCGGAATTCAGAGGCATACTCCACTTCAACCGGGATCCTGGCCAGGTCCTCAAAAAGGTACTCCCCCACCAGTGCCGCATGCCAGGAGGTGCCGCATCCGACAATGATGATGCGTTTTGCATTGACAAGGCGCTGCTCATAATCAATGATTCCGCCCAGTGACACAACCCCCTGGGCTGCATTGAGTCTTCCGCGCATACTGTCCCTGATGCTGCGGGGCTGCTCAAAAATCTCCTTGAGCATGAAATGCGGGAAGCCGCTTTTTTCAATGGCAGACAACTGCATTTCCAGCTGGTGTACATAAGGTGTTTTCTCCTGGTTGCGGATGGTTTTCAGCTTCAACCTGCCGTTGCGCGGGATGATGGCCAGTTCCTCATCGTCCAGATAGACCACCTCCTTGGTGTATTCTACAATGGGTGAGGCATCCGATGCAATAAAATATTCCCCTTTGCCGATCCCGATTACCAGTGGGCTGCCTTTTTTTGCAGCAATCAGCACATCCGGATGGTCTTCAGAAACCACCACGATGGCATAAGCTCCCACCACCTGGGTAAGGGCAATGCGGACAGCCTCCACCAGCTGACAGGTTTCTTCGGGCATTCCCATATCCGCTTCACGGATAAACCCACGAGTGCGCGCGTCGACAGTATCATCTTCCTGATGCACCGTATTGGAGATTCCGGGTTCATTCAGCAGGATGTCCTCGATCAGGTGGATCAGCACCTCGGTATCGGTATCGCTGCGAAAATGGTAGCCCCGGTTGGTTAGCTCCTCCCTTAGGGCGGCATAGTTCTCAATGATGCCGTTGTGAATAATGGCCAGTTTCCTCGACGCACTGAAATGCGGGTGTGCATTTTGATCATTTGGTTCTCCGTGGGTGGCCCAGCGGGTATGGGCAATGCCGGTGTTCCCCGAAATGTCCTGGCCTTTTACCTTCTCCTCCAGGTCCCGCACCTTGCCATGTGTTTTGTAAAGATGCACCCCCCCGTTCAGCAATGCGATGCCGGCACTGTCGTATCCGCGGTACTCAAGCCGGTAAAGTCCTTTGATAAGTATTGGATAAGCTTCTCTGGGGCCAATGTAACCTACGATTCCGCACATGGGTTGCGTTTAATTAAAGACCGTATAGATGATCTCAAGCCGCATGGGCCTGACTGCGGCGCCCGGACCGTTCAACACGACCCTCCGGGCATTTTCCGCTGCCTGGGGGATGACCATGGTAAGCCCATGATCAGCAATCTTGCCGTCCATCACCTCCTGCAGGTGCTGGGTAATGTTGAAGCTGTATTGCCTTTTACTCTCGTTGTAGACTCCCCCAAAATACGCGTCCCCGAACTGCATATCAGCCAGCGAAACCATTTTGCCGTTGTCATCGTAGCGCAACAGGAACAGCTCCTGGGCGGGGGTGAACATCTCGTCGTCTGAAAACCCTTCGGCAATCGGGACGATCAGCCTGGCCTGGTTGATGGTCACATTGGCCGCACCGGACAGATCTGAAAGATAGGGGAAACGTATATTGGCACGCAGTTTTCCCATGGACTGCACAAACAAAAGGCTGTCGCCTGATTCTTCCGGATTCTCCCCAAAAAGCTGCTCAACCAAAACCGGATGGGCATTCTCATAGCTGAGGTTTTCAAAAAAATTGGATCGCTTTGAAAATTGCGTAATTGGAAAGTCATGACGCAGGGCGTTCGTATCACCCTCTTCGTGGTAATAAAGACTGAGCCTCGTAAAAAAATTGAACATGCTGATGTTGAAGATACTTCCGGTTCCGTCTATTTCCTCATCCACGGTGATGTAAAGCCCCTTGAAATACTCCAGGAAGTTTGGAACGTTCTCGAAGGCAGGGGTGCCGTTGGCGTCGATGATTTTCTGCCCGAGCGCATCCGAGAGCCGGAGCTTGAAATGCGGGGCAAACATAGTGGTATCTATCAAGACACTGTCGGTCGGTGTCGGACGCAGCAGCAGTTCTGCCACCGGATCCGGGTAATGCGGCACCACGAGGTCGGAATACAGGGTGTCGACATCAGGGATCTGCTCACTAAGCTCGAAGATTTTTATGGTCTGGAAGGTCTCCACCTGCCCGTAATATCTTCCGGAATACTCAAAAGAGATTGTCAGGGAGTCCAATACCGGGGACTCCCCCAGTGAAAAGTTGTTCTGGGTCAGGCGGAACTGGGTGAACAGACTGGCCCTGACCTTCCCGAACAGGGGATCGTCCAGCACGCCCAACATGTTTTGTCCGCCAAAATTGGTCGGCACGGGTACGCTGACCCCGGTGGAACCCCTGATGGTCAGGGTGTCGGATGAGTTGAACCCTGCCCTCCGGTCGATCAGTCCGAGTCCGATTTCATCGGGCTCAGAACACGCATTTATCGAAAATAAAGAAACAGCTGTCAGGAACGACAACAGCAACAGGCCTAAAAAACCCCCGCGCAGGCGGGGGGAATGGTTCGTTTTCAAGGTATTCGGGTTTATTTTTAAACAAATGCAACAAGCCTTTCTGTCGGAAACAAAACGCAAAAGTAAAGAATTTTATTCTGTCAGAATGCTTTCCTTTACCAGTATTTCATCGTAAAAGGCATTGTAGGCATCTACATAGGTCTCCCTTGTCTGGTATTCAAGCATGGGTTTCCCGCTCTTGCGGATATATGCTTCCAGTTCGGGATCGATGGCTTCATCCCCGAAAATGATGCCGTCGCTGAAGTCTATGGCGGTTTTGCTGATGCCAAGGTAGGAGGTATCCTTGTACTTTTCCAGCATTTGCTCTGAAACATCCCTGCTTTTCATCTTTACCGCCAAATCACTGTTCAATGACTCCGTAAAAGCATCATTGTAAACCGAATAGATCACCTTGGTGTCTGAAAACATCGGGTTCTCCTTCAGGGCAACCTTGATATAAAAAGGCATCAGGCTGGTGAACCAACCATTGCAGTGTACCACGTCCGGGGCCCAGTTCAGTTTTTTCACGGTCTCAATGACCCCACGGGTGAAGAAGATGGCCCTTTCAT
>SLNU01000266.1 GCA_007132865.1 Bacteroidales bacterium
ACTCCAAGAAGATTCGTAGATACAATGAGATGATGCAGGGGCTGTCTGATGCTCGTGGAGACGCAGCTAGTCATGCGGGCAGAATGCTCAGTGAGTTTCGTAAGGTCAGGCAATTAGAGCTGTTAGAAGAATACAAGAAGCTTTTGTCTCCACAAGAGCAGGTGCTTCTGGAGAAGCTCGACATTGATTGGACTGATGCTCGGCAGGTTGTTGGCGCTATCCAGGCGTTTAATCCTACAGACCGGGCCAGACAGTTCATGTCTGCCTACGCATACAGTAGCATGCTCAGTAATCCTAACACATATTTCCAAAATATGTGGAGCAACAGCTTTTGGCAAATCTATAACTTGACCCTGGGGCATCTTGGAGAGGCTTCTGCTGATGCAATAATATCCGGCTTTGGTACTAGGCGCCCGCGTAGAATCTTTGCGCGGGAGGTCTGGAATATGAAGACTCCCAAGGTGCTGGCAAAAGGAATCAAACGAGGAATCACAGCGTATCGTGAAGTTATGTCCGGGCAAAAAGGACTGGACGAAGTTGTCACAAAATACGGGGCAGAAGTCGGCGCACACAGAACTATGTACAGCGTCATGCATACTAAAATCTGGAAGCACTGGAAGGATGTGCCCAAGGAACAGCGTATTAAGTTCCCTTGGGAATCCATGGCTATCCATTACATGGAGTATGTCCTTAGACATCTATCGGCTGCAGATATCTTTGGCAAGACCATGTCCAGGGATATGTACGAGCATCAGTTGGAGCATAGGATGCAAAGATGGAGAAAATCCGGCATCCTAGAAGCCGAAGTTACGAAAGCAGCCAATGAGTACATGGACAACCGTGAGGTGATGATTCATCGTCAAGCTAATCAGGCGGGCATGAGCTACGATGATTATCGCAAAGCGGAGGTTGCCCGATGGATTGCTAATCCCGAACATAACATGACAGGGGCAGGTGTTGTGGACTTCATGAATATGATGACTTTTCATGATCCGCCCATGATGCTCCCCCAACAAATAATTAACTTCCGGCGAGATGCGGATCAACTTTGGCATGACATATTTAAGGATCTGCCTGGGCCGTTATCAGTGCCTAGTGCTATAGCTCCAGTGCGAATGTTTGCAGTGCCGTTTATCAGCATCATTAGTAACATCGCTGTTCGTAGTGTAGAAATGACACCGGTGATAGGTGCTTTGCCTACTGCGTTTTGGGGAAAAGGGCTACACGATGTTCTAGGAAAACAACTAGCAGGGCTTACACTAAGCTTTATTTACTATAGTTTGTATCGAGCTGGAATGATTAGCGGTGGGCTGCCTGAGGATCCAGAGGAGCGCAGGGCGGCGCTTAATGCTGGATTTATACCTTATTCTCTAGCAATAAGAAATGGCAACACGTATAGCTACCGGCGAATCCCTGAACCTTTTGGGTTTCCTTTGGTTGCCACGATAAAGGCTATAGAAACCTGGGAAGATGTAGCATCTGACCCTGATGCGCAGCCTGAAGATGTTATGCAGGCTGGGCTGGAGTATATGAATGATGTCCGCAGGTATCTTATCGACAACACATTTTTGGACACCTTGGCCAGATTCGGGGATCGTGGGCTGTTGCAGAGTCGGAACCCTGGATTTCAGTTCCAGACCTTTGTGCCATTTAGTGGGTTTATGCGGTGGTCGGCTGATGCTTGGGAATCTATGAGCACCGGCGAGATCAAGCGTAGAGATTTAACACTAAGCCCTGAAGATTTCTATCAAGAAGGGCGCTTCAGGCATACAGGATTTCTCAAGTTGTTTGGACAAAGCATACCCGGGCTGCGCGATCACATTCCAGATGAGGTGGATGTGTACGGTCGGACTATAACCAGGCAGAAAATTCTTGAAGAGATGCCCGAAGGGTGGCTACCGAGAATAGCTAACCAGGCTTGGCGCACATTTACCCGGGAGCCTCAATTCGAGAAAGAGGCTGAGATGTTTGAAGCTGAGATGCGCAGACTGGAGATGTACCCGGGCATGCCTACTCGCTCAATTACTGTGGCAGGCAGAAACCTAGGGTTGTCTGAGGATCAATACAGGCAATTTGTGATAGACACTGGCATTGACACACGCCGAGAGGTTACGCGGATGATCAATACCAGAGGCTATCAGATGATGAACTTCCGGCCCGAAAGCCAACGCATAGCCCTCGATAGGATGTTGCGCAGAGTTCGTGATAGAGCCAGGCGTCGGGCTATCAAGGATCTTGATCTGGTCGGCGTGGCAAGGCAGTTTCCACAGGGCGCTATTGTTGATCTTGAAACAGGCCGTAGAGTGGACGACATTACGGAGTTTAGCTCTTCTGTTCCGCGGCCAGGTGAGTGGTAGTGGGTATCATGCTATGTTCAAAGTGAACATAGCATGACACGAACTGATATCATGCTATGTTCACTTTGAACATAGCATGACACAAAAAGGAGCCCGACATGTCAATTCCGGTAGGCGGACTTAGTGAGTCCGATGCGAAGAGCCTGCTTAACCTTCTGCTTGGGGGGACTACATACACCACCCCTAGTACTTACTACATAGGGCTGGCTCGTGGAGACCTGAGCTACGGCAGTGATGATTTCACCGACGCCAATGAAGTCGATGCAGCTGATTACGACCGTGTAGAGTTGGCCAACAACACCACCAATTTCCCCGCTGCTACCAACCACGGCGATGGCAACCGCGCCACTAAAACCAACGGGGTTGAGGTGGACTTTGGGACATCTCAAAATGTCTGGGCGGATTCCCAAGACCCTGTCAAGTACGCATTTCTTGCTACCACAGCAGACAACTCTGGCCGAATTGTAGCGTTTGGCCGCCTGGCACAAAATGGTAGCGCCCACGATCAAGAGATTCCTGCCGGAATTCATGTGAGGTATGCTGTCGGAACTATGGTGTTCAACCTACGATGAGCAAACTTGACGAAATCAGAAGGCTAGTTGATGGCGCTAAACTTGAAAGCGCTCCGCTGGCTCAGCACATCCAAATAGTGAATCAGCTTTTAACCCTGATCAAGGAGCTAGAAGATCGCATTGCTGAGCTAGAACGTTGTATGTACGATGACGGAAAATGAATTCTTTCCACGATTAGTGGAGCTGGCTGACCGTGAGCATAAAATGCGAAGCTACTACATCAACAGTGGCAAAAAACTACGAGGCCAATGTCCAGTATGCAGCGGCCCGTTTTCCAGGTATGAAATAGAGCCTGCCCATACACTGTTGATATGGAGCTGCGGCAGAGAGATCCTGCAAAGTG
>SLNU01000085.1 GCA_007132865.1 Bacteroidales bacterium
AAGCTTAAGCAATAAACAGATTTAAACTATTTTTAAGCCTTGAAAAAAGGGCTATGAAATACTTTTCTTTCCTGCTGATCTTCCTGGCGGTTTCCTGTGCCCCGCATGACCGGGGTGACTCCGTAAATCTTGAAGAAGCGGCTGATGGCTGGCGGTTGCTGGTAAACGGCGAGCCGTTCATGGTAAACGGGATGAACTGGGATTATTTCCCCATAGGCACGAACTATATGTATGTTTTATGGGATGAACCCGATGATTTCATCAAAGAGGCCCTGGATTATGAAATGTCCTTGCTGCAAGAAATGGGCGTGAACGCCATTCGTGTCTATACCGGGATCCAGCCCAGGTGGGTTCAGTACATCTACGAACACTACGGCATATATACCATGCTCAACCACTCATTCGGTCGCTATGGGCTTACCCTGGACGGGGATTGGGTGGGGAATACCGAGTATTCCGATCCTCGGGTGATTGAGATGCTCCTCGGGGAGGTGAGGGAGCTGGCTGAGGAGTTCAGGGGCAACCCGGGACTCTTGCTCTATTTGCTGGGCAACGAGAACAACTACGGACTCTTTTGGGGCGGCGCCGAAACCGAAGATATCCCCATGGCCGACAGGCAGTCCACCATACGGGCCCGGCATATGTACCGGCTGTTCAACGAGGCTTCCCTGGCCATGAAGGCCATAGATCCCGACCGCCCGGTTGCCCTGTGTAACGGGGACCTGCTTTTCATTGACATCATTGCGGAGGAGTGTCCTGATGTTGACATCTTCGGGGTGAATGTATACCGCGGCATGTCATTCACCGATATGTTCGACCGGGTGAAGAACGAATACGGAAAACCCATCCTGCTGACAGAGTTTGGTTCAGACGCCTTCCACGCCATTACGATGGAGGAGGCCCAGGTGGAGCAGGCCACTTACAATGTGGCCAACTGGCGGGAGGTCTATGAAAATGCCGGCGGCCTCGGCAAGGCCGGCAATTCCATCGGGGGCTTTACCTTTCAGTTCAGCGACGGCTGGTGGAAGTATGGCCAGACCGTGGATCTGGACGTGCACAATACCGAGGCTTCGTGGGAAAACGGTGGGTACCGGTTCGACCACATCCCGGGTGAAAACAACATGAACGAAGAGTGGTTCGGCATCTGTGCCAAGGGCCCGACAGACGACAGGGGATTTTATCCGCTGTTCCCTAGGGCTGCATATTACGCACTAAAAGAGGCACACAAACTCAATCCCTATGCAGCGGGAACCACCCCGGCCACGATCAGGAAGCACTTTGAAGGCATTGATGTTGAGAACTTAATCGGATTACTATGAACAAACCATATTCGAACCCTTCAACACCTCATACAGACAAGAAAGTGAAACTGCAGACGGTGTTGCATGAAAATGAGAGCTACTTCAGGATCAGCAACCACGACTCGATGCGTCCTTTCTTTATGAGCATCGTAAGCGACGCCAACCACTGGATGTTTATTTCGAGCAATGGCGGTCTTTCGGCCGGTCGCAAGAACCCGGAATATGCCCTGTTTCCTTATTATACCGACGACAAGATCACAGAATCTGCCGACATTACCGGGAGCAAGACCATTTTCCAGGTGCATGCCAGCGGGGAGGTGCTGATCTGGGAACCATTTTCTGAAAGGTACACCGGGAAATATGCCATCAGCCGGAACATGTACAAAAGCATTTACGGCAACAAGATCCTCTTTGAGGAGGTCAACCACGACCTGGACCTGATATTCCGCTACCAGTGGAGTCCGAGCCGGACGTTCGGCTTTGTCAGGAGGGCGGAACTGGTCAACAATGCAGACAAGGAGGTGCACGTAAAGCTGCTGGACGGCATTCAGAACATCATGCCATTTGGTGTCCCCAGCGACCTGCAACGATCGACCAGCAACCTGGTGGATGCCTATAAAAGAAGCGAGCTGGAACCTGCCTCGGGTATCGGCATCTATGCACTCAGCGCAATCATTGTGGACAAGGCGGAACCAAGCGAGGCGCTGAAGGCCAATATTGCCTGGTCCGTCGGACTTAACAAGCCCGTTTACCTGCTTTCTTCCCTTCAGCTAAACCGATTCAGGCGGGACCAGAAGGCCCAGGGCGAACGGAACATGCGGGGCGAACTGGGGCATGAGGGCGCACGCGACATCAAGGAGGAGCGTGACGTCAAGGGGGAAAAAGGCGCTTACTTTGTTTCTGCAGAGGTTTTGCTGCCCGGGAGGTCTGATAAAAAATGGATGATCATCGCCAATGTCAACCAGAGTCAGGCACAGATCATCCGACTCTCAAAAGAAATTAAAGAAAACAAACAGCTCGAAGAAAAGATCAGGATGGACATTGAATCGGGGACCCAAAACCTGGTTCGGCTGGTTGCGGCTGCTGACGGACTTCAATTGACTTCCGACAAGCTGAATGATGCCCGCCACTTCGCCAATGCCATGTTCAACATCATGCGCGGGGGTGTGTTTGACGATAATTACCAGGTTAAAAAGTCTGATTTCGTCCCCTACCTGACCAGGGCCAACAAAGAAGTAGTGGCAAGGAACGGGGATCTGATCAGGGACCTGGAGGATGTCTTCAGCCAGGGCGCGTTGAAAGCCCGGTTAAGCAAAAGCGATGATGCCGACCTGGCCAGGCTGGCCATCGAGTACCTGCCCCTGAAGTTCAGCCGCAGGCACGGGGACCCCAGCCGTCCGTGGAACTATTTTACCATCAATATCCAGAATGAGTCGGATGGTTCAGAGATCCTCGACTATGAAGGCAATTGGCGAGACCTGTTCCAGAACTGGGAAGCCCTGGCACATGCCTATCCGGAATTTATCGAAGGGATGATCTTCAAGTTCCTGAACGCGTCCACCTTTGACGGCTACAACCCTTACCGGGTCACCAAGGGCGGCTTTGACTGGGAAACCATCGAGCCCGACAACCCCTGGTCATACATAGGTTACTGGGGCGACCACCAGATCATTTACCTGCAGAAGTTTTTTGAGATCGCCGAGAAATACCAACCCGGCATCCTGGCATCCTTTTTTGACAAGGAGTGGTTCGTGTATGCCGCGGTTCCCTACATTATCAAGCCCTACGAAGACCTGCTGAAAAACCCCAAGGACACCATTGGGTTTGACCATAAATGGGATGCCTCGATCAGAAAACGGCGCGAAGTGCTGGGCGCTGACGGTGCCTTGCTGACCGTTGATGGCGCTGACGATGCCGCGCCAGCTACGGAGGGCGCAATGCCGGGCGCCATCGGTGCGCTGCTTACCGG
>SLNU01000125.1 GCA_007132865.1 Bacteroidales bacterium
ACCCTCGGCATGGATTTGGAGCAAAACGAGGTCAAAAGAAAGATGCATGAGCTTCCCACCACCTCCCGGCAGGAGGACGGCAAGCGCAAGGAAGTGGTCCGGCAGGAGCAAGACGGCATGAGACTGATCTTCAAGGGTGAAGAAACCAGGAACAAGGACAGCCAGCCGGAGCCGTCGAAGACTGGCAGCTTCCAGTTCGACACCCCGGAGGGTGGATTTGGCAAAAACCAGTCAATCGGGAGACAGGATGGCCAGGGCAACGGTGGAAGGCAGGACGACCGGCTTCGGGCAGAGGCTGGAAATCACTTCGGGCCGGAGGCAAATCCGGTTTCGGAGGAGGAGCTTCAGCGCAAAATCCGTGACAGGGAACAGCGCCTCCGCGAGCTGAGTGTGAAGTTGAAAACATCCGAAGGACTGCATGACCTGGAAAAACAGCCTGCATTCGTAAGGCGGAATGTTGTCCTGAGCAAGGTGCCTGCAAGCCATGAATCCCAGATCTCCCGTTTTACATTGCAGGAAGGGGATGACCAGAAAGTCCAGATTAAATCGAATAATTCATTTTTACACGATAATGTAGACTGATCCCTGCCACTTTTTTGTATCTTTGCACCCAGAAAAATTCAATTTTGCAAGGATATATGAAGTTGAATCAAATTTCAGTCCCCATCATCACCGGCCTGCTTGTCCTGCTGCTCGCGGGATGCGGGAAGGATGACCCAGAGCGGATCGCAGAAAAGGACAGGCAAACGATTCTGGAGTACATCAGTGAACACGGACTGGATGCCCAGGAGCATGAATCAGGGGTGTTCTATGTGATCGAGCGGGAGGGCAGTGGCGGACATCCAACCGCTTCTTCGGTAGTGAAACTCAATTACACGGGAAAACTTTTAGATGGGAAGGTCTTTGACAGCGGATTCGGATCCAGCCTCCGTCTGATGAACACCATACAGGGCTGGCAATACGGCATCCCGATGTTCAAAAAAGGGGGAGAGGGCCTGTTGCTCATTCCTTCGGGTCTAGGGTACGGACAATGGCCCACAGGAAGCATCCCGGCAAATTCTGTACTAATCTTTGAGATCGAACTGATCGACTATTTTTAAAATACTTGTATTAAATTAGCATTCCAAAACAACCAAAGGATATGGCCAGCAAGAAAGACCTCAAGAAAGACATTAATTACCTGATCGACGAAGTGATCGGAACTTGTTTACTGCATCAATACACACAAGGCAAGGAAAGACAGGAGGAACTGGATGGCATCATCACCGAAATGATCGAATTTCGTGACAAGCTGATTCACAAGGCCAATCACCCGGAAGGAAAAGACGTAAAGCTCAAGACCTACTATCGCTCATTGTATGACGAGCTGCTGGATAAGGTGAACAATACATTTGACAAGATCAGCGGGACCGCGGAATAAAGGTCTCCGGGAAATCAGGATATTTAAGGCGCCTTTATGCGCCTTTTTTTGTACCTTCACACTAATCGTATGTGCGGACGCTTTACATTGGCAAAACATCCACGGGAAATCTCCGAACGGTTCCGGATAAGCATTCCGGATGAGTTGACTACGCCCGTCCAGAGCGCCTTGCCGGTTTTCAACGCCGCTCCGGGTCAGCGTCTCCCCCTGGTCACACAGAAAGATCCCGACCAGTTGTCGATGGCGCAATGGGGCATTCCGGCACCATGGAAAACACGGGGAGGCCAGCTGGTCATCAATGCCCGGAGCGAAACCCTGGCAAGCAAGAAGATGTTCAGCGGATTGCTGGCCGGTGGCCGTTGCCTGGTGCCCGCAGATGGCTTTTACGAATGGCAAAAACAGCAGGGGAAAAAACTACCTCTTCGCTTTGTCCTGGAAGATGATGGGATATTTGCCTTTGCCGGACTATGGGGCTTCTTTCCGGTAGACGGCAGGGAGGAAATACCCGCTTTCACAATCCTGACCACGACAGCCAATGCGCTGGTGTCTGACATACACGACCGCATGCCCGTCATTCTAGCCGGGGAAATGGAACAGGCATGGCTCTCCGGTTCGCTGTCGGAGGATGACATGAATAATATTTTACAGCCTTTCCCGGCCGGGCAGATGCGCTCCTACAAGGTATCCCCGGGCGTAAACAAGGTCACGGTCAACCATTCCGGATTGATTGAGCCCTGGAAGGACAACACCCTTACATTGGATTTATAATGACAGACAAGAAAAAACCAGGCGCCCGGAAGCCGGCTACAGGTGCCAGAAAACCAGCATCCGCAGGCCGTAAACCAGCCACAGGTGCCAGAAAACCAGCCACAGGCGGTCGGAAGCCAGCATCCGCCGGCCGCAGGCAATCCACAGATGACCGCAGTACAGACAGCCGCAGGAGATCCACAGATGACCGCCGGCAGGACACAGACAGCCGCAGGCAATCCACGGGCGGCCGTAAACCAGCACCCGCCGGACGGGAATATGCAGCCGGACGCCCCCCCCATAAAAGCGGTGACAGGCCGGGTGCACGCACTGGGCAACCCACATCAACCGGAGGCAGGCCGGGTGCACGGCCCGGGCGAACCACATCAGCAGACTCCAGACCCTATGAACGGCCCGGACGTCCATCAACAGCCGGCGGCAGATCAGGTGCACGCCCAGGGAGGCCCGCTTCAACCGGAGGCAGGTCAGGTCCGCGCGCAGGGCGTCCCACAGCGGCCGGCTCCAAACCGGATACCCGTCCTGGCCGTCCAACCCCAACTGGCGGCAGGCCAGGCACGCGCACAGGACGGCCCACAACAGCCGGCGCCCGGACCGGCGCACGTCCGGGGCGGCCCGCAACGGCCGGACGCAGGCCCGCAGATGACCGCAGGCAGGATCAGGACACCCGCAGGCAATTCCCCAGCCGGGAATCTGCAGCCGGACGCCCCCCCCACAAAAGCGGTGACAGACCGGGTCCGCGCACAGAACGTACCGCACCAAGCGGCGGCAGGCCGGGTGCACGCACAGGGCGACCCGCATCAGCCAGTGACAGAACAGGCACACGCACTGGACGACCCCCATCAACAGGTGGCAGGACAGGTGCACGCCCAGGGCGGTCCACATCAGCCGGTGACAGAACAGGTGCACGCACTGGACGACCCACATCAGCCGGCGCCAGGGCAGCCAGTGAAAGAAGGACCGCGGGGAGGCCGGGCAGCAAGGGAAGAACCTCAAAAGGCGCCCTTCCCCCCATGAGTGACACCATTCGTCTGAATCGCTTCATCGCCAATGCCGGGGTCTGC
>SLNU01000006.1 GCA_007132865.1 Bacteroidales bacterium
CTGATCTTACGGTCGGTACAGAGTCGGCAGATATCATTCTGGACAACACCAGCATTGCCAATGGCCAGAACGTTACGCTGTCGAGTGCAACTATCCAGCACGCTCCGGACCCGGCGTAATGTACCCGCAGTAGCGTGCTAGGGGGCCTTTGCGCCCCCTTTTTTTTAGAATAGCGAGGGGCGGCAATGGGTGCTACAAAGTATGTGTTTGGGCCGGACGTTAAAGGCACTGCGGAGCCCGGCGCTTCCCCATCGGAAAAAGCGTACCACGGGGTCTATGACCCAGAACTGTTTCATGACCCTAGCGGACCTCTTATATCTGCGTATACCGGCGCAGGCATTTCGGTATTGTATGACCGACGAATGGCGGTTAACCGGTTTAGCGACCGGGGCATACGAGTGTGCCCGGTACTTAATCTGGTAGAAGAGATAGATGTGTACGGCGGCGTGGTTCGGTCTTACACACATTCCGGGGTTACGCAAATAGCCTGTAATCATGTTGATGGGTCTTATTGGTCAGCTACAGCGGGGCATATTACTAACTATATAAGGTTTCAGAAGCGTGATGTGGATGGGGTTATGGTCGTGGATGGCACGACTGCATTTTTGAACAGCGTCGTCGCAGGCCATAGGTCGGCCTTTATCGAAGTAGATGTAGACGACGGCGGTCTGTTAATGGCCTTTAACGGAATAGACTCTGGGTACACGCGAGCCTATACTTTTGCGAAATTCAACGCAGACGGCAGCTTTGGGTTCGCCTCGGACGATGCAGGTCTAGGGGTGGCTACCAACACAATGTACTGTAGCCGTAATCCTGTAGACGGGTCGATATGGGCGGTCACCTCATCCAATACTCTACGGAAATACAGCGCTGCGGGTGTGGCCCTGTTCAATAAGACGGTAACTGTGACAAGTATTCCCATCTTGTTTGCACCTTCCGGTAACATAGTTATACCTACCTCTGGAGTCCTCAGAGAGTACGATGCAAACGGGGATCTAGTAACCACATACCAATGTCCCGGTATGCCTGCGGCCAATAACACTATGGGGTTTTTTGGTAGGTCTGATATTCTTGGTTCGCTTATAGTACATTCTCGCAATCACGAAATAGCCTGCTATGATCTTGCTGAGGCTAAGAAGAAACTGTACGTGCGGGTGATGACTTCGCAGGGAACCGTCACTTCTGCCAATCTGCGGCAAGTCGGGCTGACCTCTGACGGCAAGGTTTTTCATATAGGACAGGAGATGTTCAATACTCGTGAGGCACCACTGGCTGCGTACGGTACAGACGTGTCTGACGCATGGGTTCCCGAAAATAGATCTTTCAAAGCAGATGACCCGTCAATTATATCTCCGACAGCTTCGATGACTGTACAGCATTACAATCAAATTGGGGTGGCTCGACTTCAGGGCGATTCTTATGCTTTTCCCATTAGCACTACGGCACACCTATTCAATAGGCTAGTCAAAGTATCGCCTACAGGACACAGCTTTGTAGTACTGGATTCCGAAGAGGCTTCGCTAGACATTTTTAGATCGGTGGCCGTAGACCCAATAGACCAGTCAATTTATATAGGATACAGTGCAGGAGCCTCTTTTTTACGCAAGTTTAATAGTTTGGGCCAGATTCAGTGGTCCGCGTTGTCGAGTGTAGTGCCTACTTCAGGTAGCACTATTGGTGTACTGGCGGTAGACCCCGGCACGGGTAACATTTTTTGTGGGAACACTTTCAGCACCACCAGCACCACCAGCCGTACCGTTACTGTTGTAAACCCCGATGGCACTCTATCGTCATTTTTGAATATAGGTGGGCCGCTTACAGCCATAGCAATGGACCTCGATAGAGACTGCGTATACTACCTGCTCTTGCCCGGTAACACCTCCGCTGTAACCGTTCTGCGTAAAGAAGTCCTCTCCACTCGCGCACTGATTTTTTCTAGAACTAAAACGGATCTTGGTCTTCCTACAGGCGTTGTTAGCGGGCTTAAAGGGGCTGCAATACATAAACCGACTGGCGATATCGCGTTGTTTCACTATACCAATAAATCGGATGGTAATGGCTCACAAGGGTGGCTTGATCTATGGGACCCTACGCTGACAATCCTGCGGTGGTCCTTGAGAATCCCCAACAACGCCAGTAATGGGGCAATCGTATCTTGGGTTACCGGAGAAAACTTAGGCTACGATGTGGCCAGAGATCTATTCGTATTTCTAACACGACAGGCTATGCACTTCATAAATGCCTCCGGGGTTATTGTAAAATCACTCGGTACAGGGTATGACAATGACGGTTCAGCCGTGTGGTCTAACCGGTACGGAGACGCTTTGGGCATTTTGCAAGCGGCTGACGCGGAGCAGGTCACTATGTTTCCACCACATACTCTCTCTGTGGAAGGTGTCTTAGCGACTTCGGCTCTGGCTAAATGGCAATGGGACCCGTAAAATGAAATTGATTGCAATCTTGGTTGGACTTCTTGTTTGGGGATCTGTTATGGCGAATGGCTCGGTAATAACCGCAGGAGGGATCTGGATTGCCAACGCCAATCCGGATAGGAATACCGAAAACGGTGGCGGTCAGTACTACTGGCTTATAGACGATACGGAAGGAAACCCGCCGCCAGTCTCTGCGGGGGTACAGGAACGAAATGCGCTTGCTACTGACCCGGATAACAAAACATTTGTGGTCACTCCAGTTCGTTGGGATGTCGATGGCAGCACAGTCATTGGCGGTCGTGTTCGCAAATACAGTTCAGGCGGCGTACTTGTTTGGGAGGATTTTTCTACTGGAGGCCGGTTCTATGGTGTGGCCATTGACCCGCAAGACAAGTCGATAGTTGTAGTAGGCACCGCCGATGAACACGGCCACACCATGTATAAGTACACTTCGGCAGGGCAGCTTCTATGGTCAAAGGCGTGCCATCAGAACCCTCGCGCAGTCGCAGTACACCCTACGGATAGCTCTATTTTTGTATCTGGACTCGGGGGGCCGCCACAAAAATATGATGCCGATGGTGATATCGTTTTCACGGCTGACGAAGACGTAGACTACGACCCCTTGGATGATTACCACGGCATAGCGGTACACACAGATGGTAAGTTTGTGGTTGCCGTATGGAGATCGGCGGTTGACGCTCGCCCCGGAGTTATTGGGTACACGGCAGCCGGTGTTATTGACTGGGAAGACCCTAATATAAACGCGGTCACCGTGGCGA
>SLNU01000136.1 GCA_007132865.1 Bacteroidales bacterium
ATTAAATCCAAACCAGGAGCGTTATGAAGTTCATCGTGTCGAGTTCTTTGTTGCTAAAGCAACTGCAAGCCATCAGTGGTGTGTTGAGTACCAACAACACCCTGCCCATCCTTGATAATTTTCTGTTTGAACTGAACGATTCGGAGATTCATATTTCCGCATCAGACCTGGAAACCACCATGACTGCCCGGATCAATGTCGATATGGCGGAAGGAACCGGCAGTGTGGCGATTCCTGCCAGGATACTTCTGGATACACTGAAGACGTTCTCCGACATACCCGTGACCCTCGACATCGATTCAGGTAATTTTGGGGTGACCCTGACAGCCGGGGAGGGGAAGTACAAGCTGGCCGGCCAGAACGGGGAAGAGTACCCCCAGGTGCCCCCCATTGAAGAGGCCCACAATTTCAGTATTGAGTCGGATGTGCTTTACCACGCGATCACCAAAACCATTTTTGCGGCAAGCAATGATGACCTTCGGCCGGTGATGGCGGGTATTTTTTGCGAGATCTCTCCTGAGAACACCACATTTGTAGCCACCGACGCCCACAAGCTGGTCCGTTACCGGCGCACGGATGTCAATGCGAAGGATGCGGCCAGTTTCATCCTGCCCAAGAAGCCACTGAACCAGCTCAAACATATCCTTGCCCAGGATGACATGCCTGTTCAGATCGATTACAGCGAAACCAATGCCAGGTTTACGTTTAAGAATATTACGCTGACCTGCCGTCTGATTGACGGGCGTTACCCGAACTATACCGCGGTGATTCCGGCCAGCAATCCCAATAAGATGACGGTAGACCGCCTGCCTTTTTTGAACGCCATCAAGCGGGTATCCATCTTTTCCAACCAGACCACCTATCAGGTGAAATTCAAGATCGCCGGCAGTGAGCTGACCCTTTCGGCCGAAGATCTGGACTACAGCAATGAGGCACGTGAGCGGCTGCAGTGCCACTACGAAGGTGCCGATATGGAGATTGGCTTCAATTCCAAATTCATGGTGGAGATGCTGAACAACCTTGAAACAGAACAGGTGATGTTGGCCATGTCAGAACCCAACAGGGCGGGACTGATCACCCCGGTGAATCCTGAAAATGCCGCCGAAGAGGTGTTGATGCTGGTAATGCCCGTCATGCTGAACGCCTGATCCGGATTTTCTTATTCCCACTCTGAAAGTTCCAGCCAGCGGTTCTCCCTCTGCTCCAGCCTGGCGGTGAGTTCCTCGAACCTCTTTGCGGCCTTCATCAGCTCATCGGGATGCAGTGATCCGCTGTTCATTTGCTCCACCAGCAATTCCTTTTCCCCTTCGAGTTCTCCGATCTCCCTTCCCAGGGCCTCGAACTCCTGCTGTTCCCGATAGGTCCGCTTATTTTTTTGCCTTTTTGTAACTACATCCCGTTCCACAGCCTGTTTTTGACCTTCTGCGGCCTGGCTTTGACCTTCTGCGGCCCGTTGACTCCGGTCCTTTCCTTTGCCGTCTGCCGCTTTCACCGCCGTGTCTTTTTCTGCAGAACCCTTCTTTAGCCTGTAAGCGGTGTAATTGCCGGTGAATCCATGAACCTTCCCGTTTTCCTCAAATACGAACAGGTGGTCTACCAGACGGTCGAGGAAATACCGGTCGTGAGAAACAATCAGCAGGCAACCCCCAAATCCGGATAAGAAATCTTCCAGTACGTTCAGGGTCTCGATGTCCAGGTCGTTGGTCGGTTCATCGAGGATCAAAAAGTTCGGTTTTTTCATCAGCACGGTAACCAGGTATAGCCGGCGTTTCTCCCCGCCGCTTAACTTGGACACCAGGTCATGCTGCACATTGAATGGAAAGTTGAAATACTGAAGCAACTGGGAGGCGGTAAAGCTTTTCCCGTTTCCCAGGTCGATGCTTTCCGCAATGTCGCTGATCACCTCAATGACTTTTTTGCCTTCATTCACCTGCAGGCCTTCCTGCTGATAAAATCCGAACGCTATGGTTTCGCCGGTGACCACAGATCCCTTATCCGGTGCAATCTGCCCGGTTATGATACGTAACAAGGTCGTTTTTCCTGTTCCGTTGGGTCCTGCCACCCCGACCCTTTCCCCTTTCTTAAACACATAGGAAAAGTTGTCAAGCACTTTGATTTCGCCAAAACTTTTTTCCACACCCTGCATTTCCAGGATCTTTTTCCCCATCCTCGCCATTTCCATCCTGATCTCGCCAGGACTTTGCTGCGTGGGGTTGGCTGCCTTTTCCTTCAGCTCGTGGAATGCACTGATGCGGGCTTTGGATTTGGTGGTGCGGGCAGGCGGACTCCTTCGCATCCAGTCTTGCTCCTTTTTAAGCAGGTTCAGTGCTTTCTCTGAACGGCTGGACTCTGTCTGCAGGCGTTCTTGTTTTTTTTCCAGGAAATGCGCATAATTCCCATTGTAGGAAAATATCTGCCCCCTGTCCAACTCCAGAATTCCCTGACAAACCGTATCCAGAAAATAGCGGTCATGGGTGACCACCATCAGGGTTAGTTTTTGCCTGCTGAGGTAGGCCTCCAGCCATTCAATCATGTCGATGTCAAGGTGGTTTGTCGGTTCATCCAGTAAGATGAAATCTGCCTCCTCGATCAGAATCTTTGCCAGCGCAAGCCGTTTCTGCTGTCCGCCCGAAAGCTCACCAACCCTGGCCTTGAGGTTTCCAATGTTCAGGCGGGTTAGGATCTGCTGGATGCGTTGTTCCAGGTCCCATGCTTCCAGTGCATCCATCCTCTCGATGAGGGATTGCAGAATACGTTCGTCAATCGTGCCATTTTCCCGGGATTCCTCCATGAACTCTTCGTATTCACGAACGGCCCTGGTCAGTTCATTGCCAGACGATAACAAGGCCTCAGACACGGTATCCCCGTGATTGAAAAGGGGTTCCTGTTGCAGGTATGACAACCGGAGTCCCTTGCGGTAGGAGCACTGCCCCTGGTCTGCCGTATCCATGCCGGCTATGATATTTAAAAGGGTGGTTTTCCCACTGCCGTTGCGGGCAATCAGGCCCAGCTTGTCCCCCTGGGAAACAGAAAACGAGACCTGATCGAACAGGACCTTTTCGCCGTATGATTTGCTGATCTGCTCGGCCTGGAAATAATTCATCGATGGAAACGGGTTTGGGCAAACAAGGAAACGTGTTTAGGAAAACAAGGAAACTGGTTTTGCAAAATTAGCGAAATGCCGGGTATAAAAAA
>SLNU01000142.1 GCA_007132865.1 Bacteroidales bacterium
ACATTGACAATCGCGTCCTTGCCTTTCATGTGACAGGTGATGGTCTTGCAAATGCGGATGATGTTCTTGCCGCGGGGAACCGTATCCATGAAGGTGTAGAAGGAGGCTGTCCCAAAAACGTCGGCAGTGCTGAGATCAAGCTCCCTGGCAATGGCTACCATGGCATCCTCCGAAAGAAACCGCTCCGATTGAACCACAGCCTGCAATACAGGCATCAGACTGTCGCGGCGGCGGCCGTACTTATCGGCCTGCTCCTTTACGAATTCTTCAATTTTAGTCATATTTTTCCCTTTCCGATTTAATAATAAGATGTTTAATTTGTGTTGGAAATCAGTACTTTTTCGGCCCAAAAATAACAAGGACTTTTGAATTAAATAATTTTTTCTTTAATAATTTTCACGTAAAAGGGTAATTTAGAAGCAAACTAAATAAATTTTTCCGCAATAACATAGTATCGCATTTATTTTCAATAACTTACAGCTAAACCAACAACAAATAAGGAAGGTAAACGCTCGAACATGACACGCACGGTATTCAGGTCTGATCCAATTGTCAGAAATTTCTTACATTTAATCAATAAACCATTTCATTATCCGGAAAGTCTATGCAACACAGGTATTTCATCTCCCTGGCCTTTGACGGAACTGCCTACCGGGGTTGGCAGGTCCAGCCAGGTGAACAGACCATACAGGGGAACCTGGAAAGCGTCATGGGCCGGCTGCTGGGACAACCAATATCTATTACAGGGGCAGGCAGGACAGACACAGGTGTGCATGCCCGGTTTTTCATGGCTCATTTCGATACAAGCATGGAGCCGGAGGCCATCAGGTCTTTACAACTTGTTCACAAATTGAACAAGGTTCTCCCCCCGGATATTGCCGTGCAGGACATTTACCCTGTGCATGCAATGGCACATGCAAGGTTTGATGCCATTAGCAGGACTTATACCTACCAGATCTGTTCTAAAAAAGATCCGTTTCAGCTCAACAAGTCCTGGTTTTTTGACAGAAGGCTGAATGAGGAAGCCATGCAGCAGGCAGCAGATCTATTGTTTTCCTTTACGGACTTTTCCAGCTTCTCCAAGTCAAACACCCAGGTAAAAACAAATATATGTATGATTATGCATGCCCGTTGGACACGCGATGAGCACCTGCTTATCTTTGAGATTCGGGCGGACCGCTTCCTGAGAAATATGGTGCGGGCCATCGTGGGAACCCTGGTCGAAGTGGGACTCGGAAAGATAGGTCCGGAAGACTTTGCCGGGATTATTGAAGCAAGGAATCGCAGCGAGGCAGGCTATTCCGCACCGGGCTGCGGCTTGTTCCTGACCGATATCGAATACCCTGAAGCGATGCTGGGGAAATGAATCATCCGGCAAGCATTTATTCCTTTCTGATTTTCTTTTGCACCGCACCGACTACATTGGGTATTTTGATCGGCTTGCGTTTGCGCGCCCCGGCATGCCCCAGCAGAAAACCATATGCTTCCATGCCCGGAATCTCGTCGAAGAGGACCTTCAGCATGGCCATACCGGGAATGAAAAGAATCATGCCGGCCAGTCCCCAGATAAAGTTTCCGACAAACAAGGCAACAATGGTCATCAGGGGATTCATGGACACCTTGCCCCCCACGATTTTCGGAGTAAAGAAGTTGCTTTCTGCCAGCTGAATCACATAAAAACACATAAATACCGCGACCGGGTGCCATAGAGAATCTTTCGTCAGCAGCGAATAGAGGATGGGCAGCGTAGCCCCGATGAAGGGCCCCAGGAAAGGGATTACATTCAGCATGGCCGCAAATACGGCAAACAGCAAGGCATGCTCCAGGCCCAGGCTGATCAGGGCAATGCTGTTCAGCACCGCAAGAATCAGGATGACAATCAGCATGCCCGTGATATAATTCTGAACAACACCCTTCACTTTGTGAATAACCGTCTTGACACTTTCCTGGTGGATTTGCGGGAAAGCCATCATCAGGAACTGGATCAGAAAGCCACGGTAATAGAGGAAAAGGAATATGTAGACCGGTATGATGAACATGATTGTCAGGGTTGTCGCAGTAGCGATAATGCCCTGACCGAGTGTGGCCATGTTCTCTGACAGATAGCGGAAGATCGTATTCTGTATGCTGTCCATGGAAAGCGGAACGGCCCCTTCCACATTGCGTGCCATGAATTCATTTACCGAACCAAGCAATTCGGACATTCGCTCGTTGAGCAAGCTAAGGTCGTCCGCAAAGCCCAGCAACTGATTGTAGAAAAAGATGGTGAGTCCGCTGAGTATCCCCAGCAACACGATCAGACTCAAAAAGGCAGCCAGGATCTTCGGAACCCTGTGTTTTTCCAGCCAGGTGGCCATGGGGCTGATCATCACGGCCAGCATACCGGAGATCAGCAGGGGGACCAGGATGCTTTTGGCGGTGATCATCACAAAAACCACGAGCACGATACCCAGCAGAGCCGCCACCAGCCTGATATAAGCGGGAAGTTTTTTTTCCATTGATTTGTCTGTGAATTCCTTGTCGCTAAATTACGGAAATCCGACGTAAGAATCCAGCCAGATCATAAAAAATTTAGCGAACCCCGATCCGGTAGGTGGCTTTCAGCAACACAGTATGGTGCCCAGTGGCGGAAAACAACTCCTGCATATCACGATAAAGATCCAGTCCGCCGTTCCCCTCCTGCCCGAATTTATTCTGGCTCCAGACCAGGTAAAGAGAAGATCCGGGCCTGTACTCCCAGCGAATCACCAGGTTGGACAGAAACTCCTTCACCCGGAAGTCGGGCTTCCCGAATTGGTAATCCACCGCTCCGTCCCGGTTTTCATCCACCCTGTATATTCCGTCCTGCAGAACGATCTGGTCGTGCGCATACAAGGCATACCGGCCTGATAAACTGGCAGCACGCGGATCGGTGATGTATTTAAAATCCGAGTAAGTGCCCACGGCCACGAAAGGCTGCCCCCAATATTGCACAGTCAGGTCAGGGAGCAGGGTCAGATTTACCCGGAAGGAAAAGTTCACCACCTGTTGTTCTATCCGTCCGAATACGTAACGCGGATCTCCGGAGAAATTTCCCTGCCTGATGTATTGGAGACCGTCTTTGCGCGATGAATAGCCGGGAGAAAATGAAAAATTGAGATTATCCAATGGTTTATATGTCATCCCTCCTGAGATCCGGAATGATTCGGAAAG
>SLNU01000010.1 GCA_007132865.1 Bacteroidales bacterium
ATATTGGTTTATAAAAAATAACTCCTACCTTTGCACTCCCAAAAATAGCGAGGATTGAATTTAACCAGATAAAAACGAAGTTTTTACAAAATTTAGATTTCAGTATGCCGACAATACAACAATTGGTTCGTAAAGGGCGCCAAAAGGTGACATACAAAAGCAAGTCACCCGCTTTGGATTCATGTCCCCAGCGTCGCGGGGTTTGTGTAAGGGTTTACACCACCACACCCAAAAAGCCCAATTCCGCCATGAGGAAGGTGGCCAGGGTGAGGCTTACCAATGGAAAGGAAGTGAATGCTTACATTCCGGGCGAAGGACACAACCTTCAGGAGCACTCCATCGTGCTGATCCGGGGTGGAAGGGTCAAGGACCTCCCAGGTGTGAGGTACCATATTATTCGTGGAGCCTTGGATACCAGTGGTGTTGATGGCCGTAACCAGCGCAGGTCCAAATACGGCACGAAGCGCCCCAAGGCAAAAAAGTAATCGCTTGATAAGAATAGCACAGCAAAATATTATCCGACAATGAGAAAGTCAAAACCAAAGAAGAGAATTCTGCTTCCCGACCCCAGGTTTAACGACACCCTGGTTACCCGCTTTGTGAATAATTTGATGCTCAGGGGGAAAAAGAACCTGGCTTACGATATTTTTTACGAGGCCATCGATATTGTTTCGGCCAAGACCAAGGAAGACGGACTGGAGGTATTCAAAAAGGCACTTGCCAACGTGACCCCTGCCGTGGAGGTTCGTAGCCGCCGGATTGGCGGGGCTACCTTTCAGATTCCCTCAGAGATCCGGCCCGACCGGAAAATGTCGATCGGGATCAAGCACTTGATCAACTTTTCCCGCAAACGCAATGAAAAAGGGATGGCCGCCAAGCTGGCCGGCGAGATCGTAGCTGCAAGCAAGGAGGAAGGTGCTGCTTACAAAAGGAAAGAAGATACCCACAGAATGGCAGACGCCAACAAGGCGTTCTCCCATTTCAGGTTTTAATACATTATATATAGTATCGCTAAGAAGAGATGGCCCGGGATTTAAAACATACACGCAACATAGGCATTATGGCGCATATCGATGCTGGCAAGACGACCACCACCGAGCGCATACTGTTCTATACCGGTGTGAACCACCGCCTGGGCGAGGTGCATGATGGTGCAGCGACGATGGACTGGATGATCCAGGAGCAGGAGCGGGGTATTACCATTACCTCTGCAGCCACAACCACTTTCTGGAATTTCAGGGACCAGCAGTACAAGGTCAATATTATTGACACTCCCGGACACGTAGACTTTACTGTGGAGGTGGAGCGCAGCCTGCGGGTACTCGACGGGGCCATCGCTCTTTTTTGCTCGGTAGGCGGGGTGGAGCCGCAGTCGGAGACCGTGTGGCGGCAGGCAGACAAATATAAGGTGCCCCGTATCAGTTTCATCAATAAGATGGACCGGGCCGGTTCGGATTTCTATGGGGTCATCGATAAGATTCGCGAGCGCCTGGGAATGCACGCTGTTCCGCTTCAGATCCCGATCGGGCACGAAGAGAATTTCCGCGGCGTGATTGACCTGATCACTAACAAGGCATTTGAGTGGGAGGAGCAAAGCCTGGGAACGGTCTTTGTCGAGGTGCCAATCCCTGCAGACATGAAGGAAGCAGTGCTGGATGCCCGCTTGAAGCTCATTGAAGGTTGCGCCGAAGAGAGCGAGGAACTGCTTGAAAAGTTCATGGAAGACCCTGACTCCATTTCGGAGGAAGAGATGGTGGGAATCATCCGAAAGGCCACCATAGACCTGAGGATTACCCCGGTTCTTTGCGGGTCGGCATTTAAGAACAAGGGGATACAAATGCTGCTTGATGCAGTAATCAAATTTCTTCCCGCACCTTCCGATGTTGAAGCCATCTCAGGCATCAACCCCAGAAATGAAAAAATTGAAACCCGTAAGGCCGATGCCAAAGAACCCTTTGCAGCATTGGCTTTTAAAATTGCGACGGACCCCTTTGTCGGGCGGCTGGCATTTTTCAGGGTTTACAGCGGAACCCTCGAATCGGGTTCATACATATTCAATGCCTCCACAAATAAAAAAGAGCGCATTTCCCGCATCCTGCAGATGCATGCCAACAAGCAAAACCCAATTGACCGGATCGAGGCGGGTGATATCGGGGCTGCGGTCGGATTTAAAAATATCCAGACAGGAGATACCCTGTGTGATGAGAAACACCCGATCCTCCTTGAGTCCATGACATTCCCCGAGCCGGTCATTGCCGTTGCTGTAGAGCCCAAAACCCAGGCCGATGTTGACAAGCTGACGATGGCCCTTTCCAAGCTTACCGAGGAAGACCCGACTTTTAAGGTAAAAACGGATCCGGATAGCGGACAGACCATTATCAGCGGAATGGGAGAGCTTCATTTGGAGATACTGGTGGATAGGTTGAAAAGGGAGTTCAGGGTGGAGTGCAACCAGGGGGCCCCACAGGTGGCCTATAAGGAAGCGCTGACCACCATGGTGCAGCATCGTGAGGTATACAAAAAACAAACCGGCGGCAGAGGCAAATTTGCCGATATCGTCGTGGAAGTGGGTCCGGCAGACCCGGATGTCACCGGATTGCAATTCATCGATCAGGTGAAAGGGGGGAATGTCCCCAAAGAGTTTATCCCTGCAGTCGAAAAAGGATTTAAAATGGCCATGCAAAATGGGGTGCTTGCCGGATATCCGCTCGACAGCCTCAAGGTTACCTTGCTGGATGGCTCCTATCACAATGTGGATTCCGACTCTCTGGCATTTGAACTATGTGCGAAAATCGCCTTCAAATCCGCAGCCAAAAAGGCCCGGACTGTATTGCTGGAACCCATTATGAAACTGGAGGTGCTGACCCCGGAGGAATACGTCGGGGATGTGGTTGGCGACATCAACCGCCGTCGCGGACACCTGGAGGGGCTTTCAAACAGGGCCAATCTGCAAGTGATCCATGCCAACGTCCCCCTTTCGGAGATGTTTGGGTATGTCACTTCCCTGAGAACACTAACAAGCGGACGGGCAACCTCAACACTGGAGTTTCTCCAGTACCGGGAAACCCCAAAGAATATTGCCGACGATGTTATTTTCAAACTGTATGGCGCAAAAGCCTAATCGTTTAATTAAAAGGTATTAAACCGTGAGTCAAAGAATCAGAATCAAATTAAAATCCTACGAT
>SLNU01000054.1 GCA_007132865.1 Bacteroidales bacterium
CACCGGGACTTTCCAGCGGGTAAATGCCGGTCTGGCTCCCGGCGATCCCCACCGCCCCGGCAGGAATCTTCAGGCGCGGACTTTCCTTGCGCGGAGTGGCAATGCGCTCATCCATGCCCCCAAGGTAGCAGAAACCGGGCATGAACCCCAGCATGTATACCAAGTAGTCTGCCGAGCTGTGTATCCCGATCACCTCCTCGGGGCCGAGGCCGCTGCGACTGGCCACTTCCTCCAGGTCCGGGCCGTAATCGCCCCCGTAAGCCACCGGGATGGTCACTTTGTTTGGCCGGGGCAGGTCCACATGCACCATGTCATCGGCCAGGATCTCCAGGCGGCGGGTGACTTCCTGCAGGTCCAGCCGCAAAGGGTCATAGCATACCATCAGCTCGTTGTAAGAGGGCAGCAGGTCAATGACCCCGTCGATCTTTTCCTGCCCGATCACAAAAAGCAGTTTACGCACCACGGCATTGGTGCCGGGTGATATGTCATCTCCCGCTTTCAGGATCAGCGCCGCGTCGCCCGAAGGGATGAATTGTATGGACTGCTGGTTTTTACTGAGCACGATGCTGTATTTATGAAAGCCGGGCTCCCTCGCCCGGATTGGATTTACCGGATGGCTGTGGCGCATACGGCCGCAAGATTACATCATCCCGAAGGGCCGCACCCAGGATTACATTATCCCGAAGGGCCGCACCTTGATCCCGGCTGCCTTCAGCCGATCTGCCAATTGTTTCACGAAGGCCGGGGCCGATGGATTGTCCCCGTGAATGCATATAGTGCCCGGATCAACAGGAACCTCCTTCCCGTTGGCCGAGAGTACCAGTCCGTCACTTACCATGCGCACCACCCGCGTGATCATTTCCTCCGGGTCATCAAGCACTGCCCCGGGCTCGGAGCGCGGGACCAACTGCCCGTTGTCCTGGTAGGCCCGGTCAGCAAACACCTCGGAGGCAAATGCAATGCCCGCATCCGCGGCGGCATGTTCCATTTCAGAACCCGACAGTCCGTAAAGCACCAGGAGGGGATCCACATCGCGGATTGTCAATGCCACCAGTTTTGCAATCTTATAGTCGGATGCTGCCGTATTGTAAAGCGCCCCGTGGGGTTTCACATGCTGCAGCACCCCACCCAGGCTTTCTGTCATGCTCTTTACCGCACCGATCTGGTACAGCAGCAATGCCCGCAGCTGGTCAGCCGGCAGGTCCATGGCCCTCCGCCCAAAACCCTCCGGATCAGGGTAGCCCGGATGCGCCCCGACGGCCACCCCGTGCCTCATGGCCAGGCATATGGTCTGTTCAATCGCCAGCGGGTCCCCGGCATGAAACCCACAGGAGATGTTTGCCGAACTGATGTAAGGCATAATCAGTGCGTCGTTCGCAGGCTTCCCGGCCAGCCACTCCCCCATGTCGCAGTTCAGATCGATTTGCATAGACGGCAATTTAGTCAATCCTATGGTTCCACACCTGAAAAATAATTCCTTTCATTTGTATGCATTGGGCACGCGCACCATCAGATCAGTTTGGCCCCGCACACATCAGAGCAGTCCGAATACCGTCCCCAGACTGCGCAGGCTGAGCATCAGCGTGACCAGGATGACCAACCCGCCAAGCAAGTTGGAAAGCCATCCGTTCTTATGTGTTCCCATCACCCTGGCGCTGTTCATCACCCGAAGCAGATAGATCGCAATGACCGGCAGCAGAATGCCGTTTGCGGCCTGGGCAAATACGATGACCTCTATGGGGCGGAACCCGAGCACGGCAAAAGCCACTCCGGCCAGCAGGATACACATCCACACCGCTCTGAAACGCCAGGAGCGCATGTCAGGGTTCCAGCCCAGCACGCCCGAAGTGGCCCAGGCCGCAGCCAGTGGAGCGGTAATGGCAGAGGAGATCCCGGCAGAGAAAAGGCCCAGTCCGATAAAATACCTCGACCACTTCCCCAGCAAGGGTTCAAGCTGCCTGGCCAGGTCGCTGCCGGTTGTCACGCTGGCATCCTGGCCGTAGAAGGCCATTGCGGCACTCACGACGATTGCCATGGATATGAAGCCGCCCAGAATTACAGACACAGAAATATCCCTTCGCGCCTCGGGCAGCTGCTCAGGTCTGCTAAACCGTTTCTGCACAGCCGAAGCATAGAGGAAAAGATTGTATGGCACCACGGTGGTACCAATGAGTCCGACTACAGCCAACAGCGCCCCATCCGGTATTGTCGGCACGAACATCCCCCGCAGCACTGCCCGGAGATCCGGTTGCACAAAAATGGCTGTGGTAAGGAAAGTCAGGCTCATTAGGATCACCAGTACCACCAGCACCCGTTCGATGACCTTATAGCTTCCGGAAAACAAAACCAGGAAAGTGACCAGTCCGATCAGCAGCACCCAGGGTCGTGCATCGCCCGGCAATCCGACGGACTCCAGTCCGAGGGTCGCCCCCAATATATTCCCTGCCTCAAAGGCTGCATTCCCGATGGCGATGGCCGAGATGACCAGGATCGCTGTCAGGGCCCTGGGCAGCGCACTGCTGAAATGCTTTCGCAAGGCCTCTCCCAGGCCCTGCTGCGTGATCACGCCCAGCCGGGCGGCCATTTCCTGCAACACGACCGTGGCGATGATCGAGAATACGAGTCCCCAAAGCAATGCAAACCCAAAGCTGGCCCCTGCCACCGAACAGGTGGCAATGGTGCCGGGTCCGATAAAGGCTGCGGTGACCAGGGCACCCGGTCCGGGCCGGCAAAATGGCCGCCTGCGCCGTCCTTGATTGGGGTCGCTCATTGTTCCATTAATTGACAACCGCTTATTTCACCTCTCCTTTCAAAAACATCTGCCTGGTCTCCGGATCAAACCGTTCAATCGCATAGCGCAGCATGGTGCGGGGCATTTCCTGGTAGTACGCCTTCAGAAAATCAAATTCCACCTGGTAGTCCTGCTTCCCCACCTCCCGCAGCATCCAGCCCACGGCTTTGTGGATCAGATCATGCGGATGACTCATCAGCAATACCGCAAGCTTCAGGGTGTCGTCGTACTGTCGTTGCCGGATAAAGTGAAAGGTTGTGATCACGGCAATGCGCTGCTGCCAGAGTTCCCCCGAACCGGCCATCTCGTAAAGCAGGCTACGGTCCCGCTCCGCCAGCCAGGGTCCCAGGATCTTGTGCGCCGAAGAATCGACCAGGTCCCAGTTGTTGGTCCC
>SLNU01000173.1 GCA_007132865.1 Bacteroidales bacterium
GTTACCAGTATACGGTCAGGAGCATTTATTTCGACAGCCATGACCTTGGATTTTACCATGAGAAGTTGTCGGGGCTGATGGAGAGGCAAAAACTCAGGGTGCGCGGATACAATGCGCTGGAGGATGGGGAGGTGGTGCTCGAAGTCAAAAAGAAAACCGGCAACCGCATCCTGAAATACCGTGCAGGGGTGTTGTACAACCACCTGGATGAGGTGCTGATGACCGGAGAGGTGGAGCCGTTTCTTTACCGTGGCAACGGACAGGATCCCGGGAAGGCCATTGAGGATGCGGGCCGGTTCCTGTACCACTACAAACGAAAGCAGCTGCGGCCCACCTGCCTGGTGGTGTATGAACGGGAGGCCTACCATGGTAAGCACAATGCGGGAGTTCGGGTCACCTTCGATAAGAACATCCGGAGCCGGGCCTATCCGGAGCTGGCTGCGCTGTTCACAGAGGACAGGCTAAGGCTGTTGTTTAAAAGCCATTTTATCCTGGAGATTAAATACTTTGAAGACCGCATGCCTTCATGGGCGAGGTCCATCGTGTACGAATACCGCCTGAAATCAGAAGCCCTTTCAAAATACGTGATCGGGTTTGACGTAAACAAAACGTTTGCTCATTACTAACGAATTACCGGCATTTATGGTCAACGACTTTACAGATATCTTCACCCTGACGATCACTTTCAGGGACCTGGTGGCCAACCTGCTGGTTGCCCTGGTTTGCGGGATCATCATCTCATTGGTTTACCGGCACACTTACAAGGGCCTGAATTATTCGGCTTCTTTTGCCATATCAATGGTCATGCTGACCATGATCACCTCTATTGTCATCATGGTGATCGGGAACAACCTGGCCCGGGCCTTTGGCATGGTCGGGGCCATGTCCATCATCCGGTTCAGGACAGCCGTGAAGGATGCGGCGGATATCATGTTCATATTTTTCTCGCTGGCAATCGGACTGGCATGCGGGGTGAAGCTGTATGTCGTGGCAGTATTCGGGACCCTCTTCATCAGCACGGTCTTTATTGCCCTGAGCTATTTTGACTTTGGCACGGTCGGGAGAAAGGAGTACCTGCTGCAGATACTGGCCGGGTCGACCGGACCCGGTGAGGGTTTTTACGCATCCACCATACGAAAGCACTGCAGCCGCTTTAAACTGGTGAATACCAAAATTCTTGGGGAGCCCGGCAATGAGATCATGGAGCTTTCCTACCATGTGCTGCTTAAAACACGCGAGGAGGGGACCCCGCTGGTCATGGAGATCAAGGCTTTTCCGGAGGTGAAGCATGTAAATCTTTTCTTTGATGAAAACTAAGCCTGGTAAACTGCGTGTCAGGCAGTCACTAAACCTGCTTTCCCTTTCTGTGGTGCTTGCCCTGGCGCTGCTTGTCACCGGCATTAACACCAATATCAAGCCCTGGAAGGAACCCATGAAGGTGCTTGCCTGGGATGTGAAGTCGTATTACGCCTACTTGCCGGCGGCTTTCATATACCAGGACCTGAGCATGGAGTTTACCACGGAGGACCATGAATTCTTTGGAGATAAGTTCTGGCCCAAGCCTACCCCTTCGGGCGGCTTATGCCTGGTCATGACCATGGGCCTTGCCATGATGTACCTGCCATTTTTCCTGGCCGGTCACATGCTTGCGTGGCTCACCGGAGCGGAAATGCACGGGTTCTCGGAACCCTATGTTTTGATGTTGATTTTCAGTGCCCTGGCTTACCTGGTGGCTGGCTTGCTGGTGCTGAGGAAACTGTTATTGCACTATTTTCCCGACTGGATCGTGGCCCTGGTGTTGCTAACAATCGTGGCAGGCACGAACCTTTTGTATTACAGCAGCATTGAGGGACCCATGTCGCATGTGTACAGCTTTGCCCTGTTCGCCTTTTTCATGGCAGGGACCCTCTGGTGGTACGGGCGGCCCGGACGCTGGAACAGTGTTGTGCTGGGGCTGGTTGTCGGACTGATCACGCTGGTGCGGCCGACCAACGGACTTATTTTGCTTTTTTTTCTGTTGTGGGATGTGAAGGCAGGGGATGGGCCGGGCACCCGTCTGCGGTTCCTTTTTTCCAAATGGCCGCTTCTCCTGCTCATGGCCGGAGCCGCACTACTGGTGTGGATCCCGCAGCTGATTTACTGGAAGTCTGTTTCCGGTCAATGGATTTACTACTCATACAACGAGGAGGGTTTCTTTTTTAACAACCCCCAGCTCCTTAACGGCTTGTTCAGCTTTCGCAAGGGATGGTTGCTTTACACCCCGGTCATGGTCCTGGCCCTGGCAGGCATCCCTTTGCTGTGGAAATACCGCCGCGGATTTTTCTGGCCGGTGCTGACTTTTATGGTATTGAACCTGTATGTGGTGTTTTCGTGGTGGACCTGGTGGTATGGGGGAGGTTTCGGGCAACGGCCCCTGATCGAGTCTTACGCCCTGCTGTCGGTCCCCCTGGCCACGCTGCTGCTGTTCGTGCACCACCAGGGCAAGTGGCTCAGGAGGCTGGCCGTGGGTGTGGTCTTCCTGTTCATCCTGCACAATCTCTTTCAGACATCTCAGTATTATTACGGGGCCATCCACTGGGACGGCATGAACAAAACAGCTTACCTTGCTTCATTTGGCAGGCCGAAACCCCTGCCCGGGTTCTATGACATTGTGACCCGGCCCAACTATGACCTGGCCTTGCAGGGGATATACGTTGACGAGAAGCCAGAGGTCCCTGATTACCAGGTGGTCGACCGATATTTGGTGGACATGGACCGGCTGAGCCCGGATGGCACTTCCTTTCTTTCCCTGTGCGGCCGGAAATCCTTTTCCGGTGGAAAACTGCAATCGCCCCGTCATGCCTATACCGGGCAGCACAGCATCATGCTGAGGCGGGGGAGGGCAGACGGATTGTTTACCAGGCTGGAGGTGGAGCCGGGGCAGCAGTGGCATGTTTCCGTGAAGCGACGCTCCCCATGGTTTGAAGGCTACCTGGCGGTGGTGGGAGACGATCCTTCCTTGCTGTTTGCCGACAAGCGGCTGGGTCCGAAGGCGGCCAGGCCGGAATGGGACTCCCTCTTTATTCACTTCACAGTGCCCATGCAGGGTATTTCCTTTATTGAAATCTATGCAGGCAATCCCGGCTGGCTGGGGGCATGGTTCGATGA